>JANXRS010000252.1 GCA_025356745.1 Arcicella sp. | reverse complement strand
AAATATATAAAATATTTTTTGAAAAATTATTAAAAACTCGTATGATAATTGATTACTTAAAAGTAATTTTCTGTTAAAATAGAAAAAATAAGTTTATAAATTCATTTTTTTAAAATTGTACCTAACCAAGATTAAATTTTACAAAATCTTGAAATTATCTAAGACCAATGATTATTTGGCGAAACCCTATTTTTTCCAAAGAAATTATTGTATATATTTGTAACAGCAAAATAGAAAGTACACGATTTTAAATATTTCAATACATTAAATTCTGTTTTATCTTAATAAACCTCCTTATAATAAGGTCGTTTATTAAATAAGTTATAAAATTATATCATTTTCCACAAATACCAAGTAGATTATTCTGTTAAAGGAGAATGTATTGAAATACAGAAATAGCTTGCAATCGTTAATATGATTGTTTTGTTATAAAAGCCAAACATTAATACCATGATTAATACAGAAAATAAAGGATTGTATCGCAAAGAATTTGAGCATGACGCTTGCGGAATTGGTTTTGTTGCGAATATGAAAGGGCGTAAATCACACAAAGTTGTGGCGGATGCTATCCAAATGCTTATTCGTATGGATCACCGTGGAGCTTGCGGTTGCGACCCAAATTCGGGTGATGGAGCGGGTATCCTTCTCCAAATTCCTCATGAATTCTTTTTGGAGGAATGTACTAAATTAGGTATCGACCTTCCTTCGGCGGGTGAATATGGCGTGGGTATGATATTCTTTCCAAATGATAAAAATACTCGAGAAGAATGTAAGGAAATTATTACTCGTAAAGCTAAAAAATTAGGTTTAGAAATTTTAGGCTACCGAGTGGTACCTTGTGATAATTCAGAAATTCAAGGAGCTGAATCGGGAAATACCGAGCCACAAATGGAACAAATGTTTATCAAACGTCCTGCCACAGTGACAGATGAAATGGCATTTGAACGTAAATTATACGTTTTTAGACAAGTTACAGCCCGTGTTATTAACGAAACGGTTAAACATATTGATAATAAATTTTACTATACTTCGCTTTCGGCTCGTACCATCATCTATAAGGGGATGCTCACGACCATGCAAGTTCCCAATTATTTTGATGATTTGAAGCGTGAGGAATTCACTTCGGCACTTGCCATTGTTCACTCTCGTTTCTCGACCAATACTTTTCCAGAATGGAAATTGGCCCAGCCTTTCCGTTTTATCGGTCATAATGGTGAAATCAATACCGTAAAAGGAAATTCGGCGTGGATGCAAGCTCAATCAGCTTTGTTTGAGTCTGAATTTTTCACCAAAGAAGAAATGGATATGATTCTGCCAGTTGCTCAATTAGGACAGTCTGATTCAGCCGTTTTGGATAATGCCATTGAATTACTATACATGTGTGGACGTTCGCTTCCTCACGTATTGATGATGTTGATTCCAGAGGCTTGGGACGGAAATGAGCAAATGGAGCAATACAAAAAAGATTTCTACGAATATCACGCTGCTATGATGGAGCCTTGGGATGGTCCAGCTTCTATTTCATTTACGGATGGAAAAATCATCGGAGCTACTTTGGATAGAAATGGATTACGTCCTTCAAGATATTGGGTTACTGATGATGATTTTGTAATCATGGCTTCTGAAGCGGGGGTTTTAGATATTGACCCCGCTAAAATTATTTCAAAAGGTCGTCTTCAACCAGGAAAAATGTTTGTGGTTGATATGGAAGCGGGCAGAATTATTCCAGATGGCGAATTAAAAGAAAAAATCTGTCAACAACAACCTTATGGACAATGGTTGAAATCTAATAAAATCAAAGTTGAAGATTTACCAAAAGCGGGTGCAGAATATCGCACACCATTTGAACGAGAATTGTTATTACGTCAGCAAGTTTTTGGATTTACAACGGAAGATTTAAGAGTTTTGTTAGCTCAAATGGTTGAAACAGGCAAAGAAGCTTTGGGTTCAATGGGTGTCGATACACCTTTGGCAATTCTTTCTGACCAAGCACAGCATTTATCGTATTATTTCAAACAACTTTTTGCTCAAGTAACTAATCCTCCAATTGATTCAATTCGGGAGCGAACAGTAATGTCTTTACTTTCTGACATTGGAGGTTTGAAAAACTTGTTGCAAGAAACTCCTGAACATTGTCGTCAAATTGAAATTCGTCAGCCAGTTTTAACGAATGAAGAGATTGAGAAAATTCGCTGGATAGACCATAAGAACTTCCAAACTAAATCAATTCACACGACTTTCCGTGCAAATGGAAAAGTAGGGGAATTAAAAAGAGCGTTGGATAGAATTTGTCAATATTCTGAAGATGCCGTTGATGATGGATATGCTATTATTTTATTAACAGATAGAGGTGTGGATTCTTCACACGCCCCCATTCCATCATTATTATCAGTTGCGGCGGTGCATCATCACTTAATTCGTCAAGGAAAAAGAGCCCAAGTTGGTTTGATTGTAGAGGGTGGAGATATTTGGGAAACGCATCAATATGCTACTTTGATTGGTTTCGGAGCTTCGGCGGTTAATCCGTATATGGCATTCGAGACTATTAATGGCATGAAAGAAAAAGGTATTTTGCAAGTTGATTATTCTTACGAAAAATTGCAAGCCAATTATATAAAGGCGGTTAATGGTGAATTATTAAAGATTTTCTCTAAAATGGGAATTTCAACGCTTCAATCGTACCAAGGAGCTCAAATTTTTGAAATCGTTGGTTTGAGTAAAGAGGTTGTTGATACTTATTTCACAGGAGCAATTTCAAGAATCGGTGGAATTGATTTGGAAGGTATTGCCAAAGAAGCCATGATTAAGCACAAAAATGGTTATCCAGAATTACCAGTAGCTAATCCAAAATTGGAAGTTGGTGGTATTTATCAATGGAAACAACGTGGAGAAGCACATTTATTCAATCCTGAGTCGATTCATTTATTGCAGCAATCAACCAAATCGAACAGCTATCCTCTGTATAAAAAATATTCAAAATTAATTGATGACCAAGCTGAAAGAACTTTAACCCTTCGTGGATTATTGAAATTTAAGAAAGGAAAATCAATTGATATTAGTGAAGTAGAACCAATTGAAAATATCTTCAAGCGTTTTGCTACGGGAGCGATGTCGTTTGGTTCAATTTCTTATGAAGCCCATACAACTTTGGCCATTGCCATGAACCGAATTGGCGGTAAATCAAACTCTGGTGAAGGTGGAGAAGACCCAATCCGTTTTGATAGATTACCAAATGGAGACTGGTTGAATTCAGCGATTAAACAAGTGGCTTCTGGACGTTTTGGCGTAACGGCACATTATTTAACAAATGCGTCCGAACTTCAAATTAAAATGGCTCAGGGAGCAAAACCAGGCGAAGGCGGACAATTACCAGGACATAAAGTAGATGATTGGATTGGAAAAACTCGTCATTCAACGCCAGGTGTAGGATTGATTTCACCACCTCCTCACCACGATATCTATTCGATTGAAGATTTAGCACAATTAATTTTCGATTTGAAAAATGCTAATCGTGCAGCTCGTATTTCGGTGAAATTAGTTTCAGAAGCAGGTGTAGGTACGGTTGCGGCAGGTGTTGCCAAAGCTCATGCCGACCATATTTTGATTGCAGGACACGATGGCGGAACGGGTGCATCACCACTTTCATCCATTCGTCATGCAGGTTTGCCTTGGGAACTTGGTTTAGCAGAAGCACATCAAACGTTGGTTCGTAATAAATTGCGTGGCCGTGTTACGCTTCAGACTGACGGACAAATTAGAACGGGTAAAGACCTTGCCGTTGCGGCACTTTTGGGTGCGGAAGAATTCGGAGTTGCCACGGCAGCTTTAGTAACTGCGGGTTGTATCATGATGCGTAAATGTCATGTGAACACTTGTCCCGTAGGTGTGGCAACGCAAGACCCACAATTGCGAGCTTTATACACAGGACAAGCTGACCATGTAGTAAATTTATTTACATTCTTGGCAACTGAATTTCGTGAAATCATGGCTGAATTAGGTTTCAGAACGGTAAATGAAATGGTTGGGCAATCCGATAGATTAGAAAAAAAGGAAGGTTTGACTAATTGGAAATTGGAAAATTTAGATTTATCGCCAATTCTTTACAAAGAACCAATTGCTTTAGATGTTGCACTGTATAAACAAGAAGACCAAGACCACGGTTTGCAAGACCAACTTGACTGGAAGTTATTAGAAATTGCGAAACCAGCCTTAGATAATAAAGAAAAAGTTACGGCAAAAATGGACGTAATCAACGTAAATCGTACCATTGGAACCATGCTTTCAAACGAAATTACGAAAAAATACGGAGCTAAAGGTTTACCAAATGATACTATTCATGTGAAATTCACAGGTACGGCGGGACAATCTTTTGGAGCATTTTCGGTGAATGGAATTACTTTTGAAGTGGAAGGAGATACCAACGATTACATCGGGAAAGGACTTTGTGGGGCAAAATTGATTGTTTATCCAAACAAGAAAAGCCAATTTAAACCATCTGAAAATTCCATTGTGGGTAACGTTTCATTCTATGGTGCAACTTCGGGAGAAGCCTATTTGAGAGGCATGGCAGGCGAACGTTTCTGTGTGCGTAATTCAGGAGCAAAAGTTGTTGTAGAAGGCATTGGCGACCACGGTTGTGAATACATGACGGGTGGATTAGTTATAATCTTAGGAGATACTGGACGTAATTTCGGAGCAGGTATGTCAGGTGGAGTTGCGTATGTTTGGGATAGGAATAAAGATTTTGCTCCAAAACTCAACGGCGAAATGGTAGCCATCGAAGAATTGACAGTTGAAGACGAAAATATACTCAAAATGTACGTAGAGCAGCATCTACAATATACTGATTCAGATACGGCAAAAAATATTTTAGATAATTGGGCAATAACTTTACAGGAATTTGTAAAAGTGATGCCACAAGATTTCAAAAAAGCGTTGGCGATGAGAGAGATTTCTTACTCAGAAGTATTGGAAGATAAAAACGTTGTGTATCGTGATATTCAGGTTGAGATTGCTCATTGATATTATTTTTGTAATTTAGGTTCATTATCAAAATAAATTTTATTATGCAATATCTTGTAAATGACAGGGGCAGAAATACGGCGGTAGTTGTTCCAATTAGGGAGTATAACGAATTACAGCAAAGTAAAAGAAAACTTCAAATTCTTTTAGGCATTAATAATGCACTCAAAGAAGTAAAAGATGTAAAAACTGGTAAACGTAAAGAGGGAAGAACCTTAGAAGATTTTTTGAATGAAAATTAAAGTAATTACTACTGAAGATTTTGAGAAATCAGCTAAACCTCTTTTGAAGAAATATGCTTCTTTAAAATTAGAACTGAAAGCCTTGATTCTTTAAAAGTAAATCCAACACTTGGAGTTTCACTTGGTGGTAGTGTTTACAAAATAAGGATTGCCATAAAAAGTAAAGGAAAAGGTAAAAGCGGAGGGGCAAGAGTAATAACTTATTTTGACTTAGAAGTATTTATAGAAAGCGAATCAAAAGAAGAATATAATCGTGTATTTCTATTAGAGATTTATGATAAATCTGAAACTGATTCTATTACCTCAAAAGAGATAAAAAGTTTGATTGATAATCGTTTAGATTAACCATATTAATCATATTAAAATTCAATAAATAGTAACCATTTATTGAAAACCAAAATCCGAATAAATATAAAATGGGAAAAGCCACAGGATTTTTAGAAGTAACCAGAGAGACTCCTAAGAAAAGACCCGTTGCAGAACGTGTCCAAGATTATAAAGAAATAGATAT
>JANXRS010000246.1 GCA_025356745.1 Arcicella sp. | reverse complement strand
AGTACCTTTTCTTACAATTGTGATTGCAGGAGTTTGTCTGTTAATTTCGACTCTGATTAATCCTGCTGAGACTTTTGGGGTAAAATCTATTCCAAATACTGGTAATGTTTTGGGGAGTTTGAGCAATTTTACACCCTTCTTATATGCCATTGCACTCACGTATGCAGGCGAGTTGATTTGGAAAGAAAGAGTAGTAAAATTCAACTTGATTAACGATGCCATGCCCGTTCCTGATTTTGTGGGAATTCTTAGTAAATTTCTCGCCATGATAATTATTTACTGCGGAATATTTGCAGTGTTGATTCTTGTGGGAATAACCGTACAGGCAATACAGGGTTATTTTGACTTTCAATTACCGATTTATTTTGAACATTTCTATTTTGGGCAATTGGTTTCAATGGTTTTTTATACCATTCTTTTCTTCTTTATTCAAATCATGGTTAATGATAAATTTGTAGGTATTGCTATCTCAATTTTGTTTTTAATTCTGCAAGGTGTGATGTCCTATTTGGGCGTTGAACACTCAATGTTATCTTTTGCTAGTGGTGAATTAGGCAATTTTTCAGATATGAATCTTTACGGACATTTTGTAAAATCATTCTCATGGTTGAGTATTTATTGGTTAGGTTTTACGATGATAATTTTTGCTACTGCCACCACATTATCAGTTCGTGGAACGGAAGAATTATTGAAAACTCGTTGGTTAATGAGCCGTTATCGTTTTACCAAACAGATTACAACGTTCTCAATTTTAGCGTTAATAATCTTCACATTGTCAGGTGCTTATGTCTATTATAATACCAATATTTTAGAAAAATATCAGAATTCGAAAAACGCACAAAAAGACCAAGCTTTGTATGAAAAGACCCTCAAAGCTAAGTACGAATTTATGAATCAACCTAAAATCGTGGAGTCGGATATTAAGGTGGAATTGTATCCAACAAAGCGTTCAATGTCGGCAGATGGATTTTATTATTTGAAAAATAAATCAACTCAGCCCATTAAAGACGTTTTTATTATGTTCAATAAACCCGTCAATGTCAAAGAATTAGCTTTTTCAGGAGGAGCAAAAATTAAGCAACAATGGAAAGATTGGGGTGTAACCATTTATACGCTCAACAAATCCATGCTTCCCCAAGATTCAATTAAATTGTCATTTAAAATATCGGTAGATTCTAAAAGTTTTCTGTCGGGTGTGGCTGGAACTTCTTTAGTTTATAACGGTACATTTTTTAATAATTCAGACTATTTTCCTTCCATTGGATATGAAGCAGGTGGAGAATTATCAAGTGAAGATGATCGTAAAAAGCAAGGCTTAAAACCCAAAGAAAGAATGATGGAACAGTCTGATAAACGGGGGCTTTCTCAGAATCTTTTTGGCGATGATGGTGACTGGATTCGTTTTCAAATGACTATCGGAACTGAACCAGATCAAACGGCAATTGCTCCAGGATATTTGCAAAAAACTTATCAAGAAGGCAACAGAAAGTATTTTTCTTATAAGATGGATAGACCAATGGTTAATTTTTATTCTGTGGTTTCGGCACGATACGAGGTGATGCGGGATAAATGGAAGGACGTAAATTTGGAAATTTATTATAACAAAGGACACGATAAAAATCTCGGCAGAATGATGGATGGCTTGAAGAAATCATTAGAATATTATTCAAAAAGTTTCTCACTGTTTCAGTTTCGTCAGATGCGGATTATGGAGTTTCCAAAATATGCTTCTTTCGCTCAATCTTTTGCCAATACTGTTCCATTTTCAGAGGGCATTGGCTTTGTTTTGGACGTAAAAGAGAAAGACCCAAATATTCCATTCTACGTAACTGCTCACGAAATGGGACATCAATGGTGGGGGCATCAAGTGACGGAAGCCAATGTGAAAGGTAGTTCAATGTTGTCGGAATCTATGTCCGAATACTCAGCATTGATGGTGATGAAACATAATTCGACACCCGAAGTGATGCAGAAGTTTATGAAGATAAATTTAGACAGTTATTTGTTTGGCAGAAGTTCAGAAACTAAGAAAGAAATGCCACTTTCGCAGGTTGAGAGACAACAATATATTCACTACAATAAAGGTTCGTTGTGTATGTATGCTTTGCAAGATTATATTGGTGAAGACCGTATTAATTCAGCTTTAAGTCAATACATAAAAGATTGGCAATATCCAGGTCCAGACCATCCAAAAGGACGTTATCCCACTTCAACAGATTTGATTAGCTATCTTAGAACTGCCACGCCCGATAGTTTGAAATATTTGATTAAGGATTTGTTTGAGACGATTACGCTTTACGAAAACAAGGTAGAGAAAGCAGAATATGTAGCCAATAAAGATAAGACTTTTGAGGTAACATTAACGTTAAATTCAGAGAAATTCAGAGCCGATAGTTCGGGAAATCAAGTGCCAATAAAATTAAATGAATGGATTGATGTAGGCGTTTATGGAAAAGATACGAAAGGAGAGGATAAATTGTTGTACTTAAAGAAGCATCATTTTACAAAGAAGGATAACATTCTGAAAATAAGCGTAAAAGAAGAGCCAACCAAGGCAGGAATTGACCCAATCAATATTTTAATTGACCGCCATTCGAGCGATAATGTGAAGGTTTTGAGTAAGAAAGAGGCAGTTTAGAAGGTTTTTAAAATGCAATGACAGTAATATTTTCCAAAACTAATTGCGGACTTGTACGAGTTGATTAAATGAAACTTCATCATTTAATCAACTTCAAAACCTCTTCTGCAATCTCCCTCGCCGCTTCTGGCTTAGCTAATTGATAAATATTTTTACTCAAAACTGCCTGTTTTTCAGTATTTTGTAATAATGCAATCGTAGCTTTTATTAATTCCTCTTTTGCAGTTGTATCTTCTATCAAAATTGCCGCATCGTTCTTCACTAAACTCATAGCGTTCAAAGTTTGATGGTCTTCGGCTGCCGTTGGAAGGGGGACTAAAATGGAAGGTTTTGCTGCTAAACATAATTCTGAAACCGACAACGCTCCTGCTCGTGAAACAACGACATCTGCCACTGCATAGGCTAAGTCCATTTCATAAATAAATTCTGATACGAATACTCGACCATCAAATACTTCAGCAGTTTTTGATGCTCTATCAATATAGAGCTTTCCTGTTTGCCAAACCACTTGATAACCCGCTCCAACTAAATTCGTCAGCCCCGCATCAATGGCTTCGTTAATGGTTCTTGCTCCCTGACTTCCACCAATTACTAAAACCGTTTTTCGCCCCGACATTAAGCCAAAATGTTCAATGGCTTTTTGTCGTTTGGAATTTACTTCCAAAATATCTTTTCTGACAGGATTGCCCGTCATTCTAATTTTTTCTTTCTTGAAGAATTGTTCCATGTTCGGATATGCTACACAAATTTTATCGGCACTTTTCGATAGAAATTTATTAGTAATCCCTGCATAAGAATTTTGTTCTTGAATTAAATACGGGATTCCCATCATTGAAGCCGCCAACAAAACGGGTCCAGAGGCATATCCACCTACACCTACGACAACATCAGGCTTAAAATCCTTAATTATTCCTCGAGCTTCGGAAAGACTTAATAATAATTTTTTTGGAAAACTGAGATTGGCTAACAAATTAGAGCGGTTAATTCCTGCAATGGGCAAACCGATAATTTTATAACCTGCTTTGGGCACTTTTTCCATCTCCATTTTGCCTTCTGCTCCCACAAAAAGTACCTCAATGGCAGGATTAATTTCTTTTAAAGCGTTGGCAATGGCAATGGCTGGGTAAATGTGTCCGCCCGTTCCTCCTCCCGATATAATTACTTTTGGCATATTTATGGTTTTTACAAAACAGAATCTCTAACCTTATCTTTACTCACTGAAATAATAATCCCAATCATCGCCCCGGTGAATAAAAGCGAACTTCCTCCCATACTCAAAAGAGGTAGAGGTTGCCCCGTAACAGGCCCTAAACCAGTTGCTACACCCATGTGAACCATGGCTTGAATGACCAAACTGAAGGTTAATCCAGCCGATAATAAGCCCCCAAAGGCTCGTCCCGAACTGTCCACTGCTTTCATGCCCCGATAAAGAAACCAGAGGTATAAGCTCATTACGAACAGTCCGCCAATCATCCCCCATTCTTCAATAATGATGGCATAAATAAAGTCAGATTCTGATTCACTCAAAAAATATCGTTGTTGACTTTTCCCTGGACCTTTTCCCGTGAGTCCACCGTTAGCAATGGCATAATAACTTCTTTCTATCTGATAATTTTCGTCTTTATCGGCATCTTTTTTCTTTTTTCCATTAACATTTTTAACGAAATTAGAAATACGATTACGAGCCGTTTCAATTCGAGAACCCGTACCAGTCATAACCAAAATCGTTCCTGCTAAAAACAAACCGATGATTACCATTCCAATAAATTTTAGAGGAACTCGACCAATAAACATCAATAGAAAGCAAGTGGCACATAGTAATAATGCAGTTGAAAC
>JANXRS010000237.1 GCA_025356745.1 Arcicella sp. | reverse complement strand
GATTAAATATTAAAAACTATTATGCAAAATTTCAAAAAATCTATTTTTATAGTTGTAATTTTTCTCCTTTCTATCCTCAACATTGAAAGAGGTTTTTCACAGGAAACTATTCCCCTGCCCGAACATCCAAGACCCGATTTTGAACGGTCTCTTTGGCAAAATCTGAATGGTAATTGGGATTTTGAATTCGATAAAAATGATGCTGGAATTACCAATAAATGGTTTTTGGGACAAAAGAAATTTACCAAAACCATTAGTGTGCCATTTCCTTGGGGTTCGCCACTATCGGGTGTGAAAAATGAGGCCGATATTGCTTGGTATTCCAAAAAAATTACTGCAAAAAATGAGTGGAAAAACAAAAAAGTTTTTGTGACCATTGGAGCTTCTGATTGGAAAACAACCGTTTGGTTGGACGGTAAAGAATTGGGTAGTCATCAGGGAGGATACACGCCTTTTTCTATTGAATTAACTAATTTAAAGTACGGGACACAACAGAATTTAGTCGTGAGAGTTGATGATAAACGACGTAATTTTACCCTCTACGGTAAGCAAGGCTACGGAGATGCCCGTGGAATTTGGCAAACCATTTATTTGGATGCAAGGGGTAAAAACTATTTGGAAACAGTACATTTTACGCCAGATATTGATAAAAATCAAGTGAAAGTAACCGCTTATTTAACTAATCCTGCGGAGAAAGACCTTAATTTTGAAGTGGAACTTACCGACAATTCAAAGACTGTTAATCGCCAAGTTTTTCCAAAAGGCAAATCCGAGTATTCTTTTGTAATACCCATTACCAATACTCATTTATGGACATTAGAAGACCCTTTCTTGTATTCGGTAAAAATGAAATTAGCCGATGATGAGGTGAAATCTTATTTTGGAATGCGTAAAATTTCAACGGTTAATTTGCCCAATACAAATTTCAAATACGTTGCTTTAAATAATAAACCCATTTACTTGCAACTCGCCCTCGACCAGTCGTATCATCCAACGGGATTTTATACCTTTCCAACGGATGAATTCATGAAAAATGAGATTTTGTTAGCTCGAAATATTGGGTTGAACGGTATTCGTACTCACATAAAAGTGGATGTGCCAAGAAAACTTTATTGGGCGGATAAATTGGGCGTTTTAGTAATGTCCGATTTACCAAATTCGTGGGGTGAGCCTGATAAAGATGCCAGACAAGAATCGGAATATACCTTGAGAGAAATGATAAAAAGGGACTATAATCACCCTGCCATTTTTTCTTGGATAACCTTTAATGAAACGTGGGGTTTGCGGTCAAAAGTGGAAATCGACGGTAAAAAGCAGTCAAAATACCTTCCAGAAACGCAAAAGTGGGTTGCTTCAGTTTATCGTTTGGCGAAATCTTTGGATGAAACTCGTTTGGTTGAAGATAATTCTATTTGTTGTGGAGCAGGACATACTGAAACTGACATCAATTCATGGCATGAATATTTGCCAGGAGCGGGGTGGGAAAAATCATTAAAAGAAATTAGTGAAAAAACCTTCGTTGGCAGTGAATTTCACTATGAAAAAGGATACAAACAAACTGATGTTCCAAATATCAACTCGGAATGTGGAAATGTTTGGGGATATGATGGCAGTACGGGTGATGTAGATTGGACCTGGGATTATCACCGAATGATGAATACTTTTAGAAAATATCCAAAAATTGCGGGTTGGTTATACACCGAACACCACGATGTAATTAACGAATGGAATGGCTATTACCGCTTCGACCGTTCAGAAAAAGAAACAGGGTTGGGCGAATTGGTTGAAGGGATGGGAATTAAAGATTTTCATTCGGATATTTACCTCTCAACGGGCAATGAAATTAGCAAAAGTGTGAAGCCGAAAGAGGAAGTTTCAATTCCATTAATTTTATCTTCAATGACGGACAAAGACATGGGAAATAGCTTAAATTTGAAGGTAAAAATATATGGTTATGATGCCCTCGGACAGAAGAAAACGTGGGGAAGTATGGAGAGAACACTTCCTTATCAAGCATGGATGCAGAAGGAATTAGAACCTTTGAAATTGACTATGCCCGATGAAAAAGCAGTGGTAATCGTCTCTTTAGTTTTGGAAGATAATGCAGGCAACATTGTACAGAGAAACTTTACTACCTTCATTGTGGAAGGAAATTTAGCGCCTGAAATGAAATTATTGAACGGTAAAACAGTAAAAACTTTGAGCATTGATGCCAAGAATTTCAGTGATGCAAAATGGTCAAAAAAGCAATGGAATGTTATGGACGGAGCAAAAGTAAACGGAGCAGGAGCTGGATATTTTGAGTATAAAATAAAAGTACCGAAGGATATAAATTTGGCTACTGTTTCAAGTGCTTCATTTATTGTTGAAGCCTCCGCAAAGCAACTTTTT
>JANXRS010000358.1 GCA_025356745.1 Arcicella sp. | reverse complement strand
GGTTTTAGGTTTATGTTAACATAAATACTTCATTTTTAGGTTTTATCTTAAATTGAATCTTTTTTCATTATCCAAAATAAGCTCAATTTGTATTTTTCCAAGCAGTTTTATTGTACTTTTAAATGCGTTGAACCTGATAATTATAGTAAATAGGTAATAACAATTATCCATTTTTTACTTTACTCACAAATGCTTTGATATCTCCTTCTAAATTCTCAGAAGTACCCAATAATTTAATGAAAGCACTACCAATAATTGCTCCCGCAGCGTGTGAGGAAGCTTTTTTGAAGGTTTCATTATCCGAAATACCAAAACCAATTAATCTTGGATTTTTTAGATTCATGGCATTTACTCGCTCAAAATAAACTTCTTGATCATTTGAAATACTTGTTTTTGCTCCTGTCGTACTTGCCGATGAAACCATGTAAATAAATCCATCTGAAATGTTATCAATGTGTCGAATTCTACTTTCTGCGGTTTGTGGGGTTATTAAAAACGTATTTAAAATTCCATATTTATCAAAAATTGCCTTGTATTCATCTTCATACACACTAGCAGGCATATCGGGTAAGATTAGTCCATCAATACCAACTTCTTGACATTTCTGACAAAAGTTTTCAACCCCAAATTGCAAGACAGGATTAATGTATCCCATTAATAAAATGGGAACGGTAATACCCTCCTCACGAATACTAGAAAGTTGTTCAAATAGTAATTTCACCGACATACCCGCATCTAAAGCTACTTGGTTAGATTGTTGGATAGTTTCGCCATCTGCCACAGGGTCAGAATAAGGCATTCCTATTTCTACTAAATCTGCCCCACCGTCTTGTAAAGCCTTCAAAATCAAAACTGTATCGTTTATTTTTGGAAAGCCTGCGGTAAAATAAACGTTGAGGATGTTATTGTTTTTTGCTTGGAAAAGTTGTTTTATTCTGTTCATAGTTTTGTAACTCGAATCTTCTGATTCGATATTTTTTAACGAATGGAAAGTCGTTTTATATTAAAATCAATCCAGCCAACTCCTGAAAATTCAACCCATTAAAAGTCCCTGACGACATCATCAGTAAATTTGAGTTACGCCATCGTTGGGCAAGAAGGAAATCTTTCAGCGAATCATTATCCGTGAAAACATGGAGATTGAGATTATTGAAATGTACTTTAATATCTTCGGGCGTAATGGCAGGTAATTTCTTGTGTTCCAAAGTTTTAGGACTGAAATAGACTACTGGAACATCAGCTGCATTTAGTTTATTGGCGTATTCTCCCAAGAAATCTTTATTCAAACTACTGAAAGTATGCAACTCCAAACAAGCCACTAATTGGCGGTCTGGGAATTGGGCTTTTACTGCCTTCGTAGTTGCCTCCACTTTTGACGGTGCATGAGCAAAGTCCTTATAAATTACCGTATTGTCATTTTTACCAACTAATTCCAAGCGTTTTGCTGCCCCTTTAAAGGAAGGAATCGCAGCGTAAAACTCCTCACTATCAATTCCAATTTGAGCTAAAACTAATCTCGCACCGTTCAAATTTTTAAGGTTATGTTCTCCAAAAACTCCGATGGCTAATTCTTGCTTATTAGGTAAAATCAAAAATGTTTTGCCATCTCGCACACGATTTGGCAAAGCCTGATACGGAAACCTTTTGATTCCCAAACGTTCCACCGAGCCTATTTTATTAACTAATTCATCGGTTTCATCATAAATAAAACTTCCCGCTTTCGGTAAATCATTGGCTAATAATTCAAACTGATGAACGTAATCATTAAAATCTGGATAAACGTTAATATGATCCCAAGCGATTCCCGACATCAACATTACGTGAGGATGATAATGCAAAAACTTAGGTTGGCGATCAATCGGAGATGATAAATATTCATCGCCTTCAATTATAATAACGGGAGCGTCCGAAAGTTTTGCCATCGTGTCGAAGCCTTTAATTCTTGCCCCAACCATATAATCAAATTTACGGTTATGAAACTTCAAAACGTGCAGAATCATGGAGGTAATACTGGTTTTTCCATGGCTTCCTGCAATTACAACTCGTTGTTTATGAAGACTTTGCGAATAAATAAATGCTGGATATGAATAAATTTTAATCCCTAATTCTTGAGCTTTTGCCAATTCTGGATTGTCCAAACGGGCGTGCATTCCCAAGATTACGCAAGATAAATCAGCGGTAATTTTCTCAGAAAACCAACCCATTTCATTGGGAAGTATTCCTTTTTCAGCCAATAAAGTCAATGATGGCTCATAAATTTCATCGTCGGAACCCGTGATTTGAAACCCTTGGTTATGTAAATCAATTGCCAAATTGTGCATTGCTGCCCCGCCAATTGCTATAAAGTGAATTTTTTGCATACAGAAAAAAGAGCCCATGAGCAAGTACGGAACAGTGATAAAAAACTGTTTATCACAATTGGTCATTTGCTAATTCGCTACTAACTAAACTAATTTTAAGAACCGAACGTTAAACAAGGGTTAAAACCCGTTTATTTACTTGCAAAGGTCATACTTTTATTGCACTTTTGCACAATTTTGAAGGATTGATATGAGGTAGGAATTATGAATTATGAAGTGTAAGTATTAAGAAGATACAAATAATCTAATAATTTAACTATCAAATTTCTCGAAATAATCATTAGGTTACTGATTATCAAGAGTTTAACTAATATCTAGTAACCATTGATTAATAACTTTCCCCAATTTATGCTTTTTAGCTTAGGATGAAGAACTATATTGACTTGATTGACCAAACGATTGAATTCCCAACGTTGGAATTCAATATCGACCATGATAATGAACTTTTGTTCAACAATGTTCCATTGATGGACATTATTGAACAGTATGGTACGCCCCTCAAAATAACCTATCTTCCAAAGATTGGTGAGCATATTGAAAACTCGAAAAGACTTTTCAAAAATGCCATTAAAAAGTACAATTATAAGGGAAACTATACTTATTGTTATTGTACAAAATCTTCTCACTTCAAATTTATTGTTGAAGAAGTCTTGAGCCATAACGTTCACTTAGAAACGTCATCGGCTTTTGATATTTCTATTATTAGAGAATTGTACTCGGAAAATAAGATTTCTAAATCAACTTTTATTCTTTGTAATGGCTATAAACTACCTCTTTATACACAGTATATCAGCGAGTTAATTAACGAAGGCTTTAATTGCATTCCAATTTTAGATAACCTTAAAGAGATTGATTTTTATGATAAATCTGTTACGGCAGAAACCGTAAATGTGGGCATTAGAATTGCTACAGATGAAGAACCTGACTTCTCTTTTTATACATCTCGTTTGGGACTTAGGTATTCTGATGTCATGGAATTGTATAAAAACAA
Source organism: Arcicella sp. (assembly GCA_025356745.1). Classification (GTDB taxonomy): domain Bacteria; phylum Bacteroidota; class Bacteroidia; order Cytophagales; family Spirosomataceae; genus Arcicella. Next base: position 1,001 of record JANXRS010000358.1, on the reverse strand, counting down.
GATTGAAGGAAGTGGCAAGTATAAATTAAAAATGTTACATTTCTTTATTAATACGGGTATTAAAGATAGTGCTTATTATTGGTCGGAATTGAGCCGTTTTATTTATAAATACTGCGAGATGAAAAAGGTATGTCCAGAACTTGATTCGATTGATTTAGGGGGTGGATTACCGATTCAAACTTCATTGCAATTCAACTACGATTATCAGTCGATGATTGATGAAATTGTGGAATCTATTTCGTGGATTTGTAATAAAAGTAATGTTCCCGTTCCTAATTTATTTACGGAATTTGGCTCATACACCGTTGGAGAAAGCGGAGCAGTTTTATATGAAATCATCGACCAGAAGTTGCAGAATGACAAGGAGTTATGGTATATGATTGATGGGTCTTTCATTACACAATTGCCTGATTCTTGGGGAATGAACCAGAAATATATTATGTTACCCGTAAATAACTGGAATTTCCCTTATCAAAAAGTAAATTTAGGTGGTTTGACTTGTGATTCGATGGATTTTTATAATACCGAAGCCCACAGTTCAGATTTATATTTACCGATTTATGAAGAAGCTCAAGAACGTCAGTTTGTAGGTTTTTTCCACACAGGAGCGTATCAAGAGTCATTGGGAGGTTACGGAGGAATTCAACATTGTTTGATTCCAGCACCTAAACACGTAATTGTGGACAGATTAGAAGATGGAACAATCACGACCCGACTTTTTGCTGATGAACAAGGTAAAGAAGGCATGATGACAATTTTAGGCTACGGCGATAAGGTTCAAAAGCAAGAGGAAAAAGTATTATTAATAAGCCAAGAGGATATGGAGTTGGCAGAACAGATGTCATTGGTTGAGCAATAAACTAAAAAGGAAGGAAGAAAAAAATAATCCATTCTAACCAACTGAAAATTAATTACTTGCGAAACAATATTTGGCAAGATTTTTCGTAGTTTTGTTGTGTAATTAATACTGTATCATGAAAAAATTAACCATCATTTTAGGA
>JANXRS010000357.1 GCA_025356745.1 Arcicella sp. | reverse complement strand
CGAACCTTTAAAGTACCTTTTGAAAGTAAATTTTCAATCTGAATTTTATCTTCTTCAACTAAAACAACGTGTCTCATTTTAATGTATTTTTATGTAAATGATAAAAATACAAATAATTTATTAAACAGTGTATTAAGTTTTATTCAGTAAGTAATTAGTAAATCTTTCAACATTTATTTATATTATTGTATATAAATTCCTAAATAAATTGACTGATAGTACAAATTTAAGCACTTTTTTTAATATACAGTTTAGAAATATTTAATTTACGTGCCAATTTTTATAAACGAATAAAAACTTATTTGTACATCAATATAATAGTTTACTTTTCGTTACATCATTGTTTATAACAATACTATGAACTCGATTTTATCAAGTATTCAAGGGCAACAAAGAGTAGTTCTAACAAAGCAAGAATAGAAAACACGGCTTTGCAACGGACAAATAATATCACATTTTACGAAATTCAAAATGATAATATTTTGGCATATTTAAAGACGGCATGGAATGGAAACAGAATTCTTTGCTATTGTAAATCTTGACCCTTACTTTGTCCCAGCGGACGAATATAGAAAGGAAGCCTGTGAAAATTTAATTTTTTAACGTGCGTTCAGCAATAAAAATAATCACTAAAAACCAACCATTTACCCACCATGAAAACCATATTACTGCTTATTCTATCGGCATTTTGTTTTGGCAAAATACAAGCACAGAATGACATAGAAATCATCAAAAACCTTGTTTATGCCGAAACGGATACTAAGAAACTTCAACTTGATATTTATAAATCAAAAGGTCAAAAAGAACCTTATTTAATCGTTTGGGTTCACGGGGGAGCATGGCATTCGGGCAGTAAAGAAAACCCTCCGCTTGGTTTATTGCCTTATGGGTACGCCTTAGCAAGTGTTGATTTTCGAGCAAGTACCGAAAAACCTTTTCCTGCAAACGTGCATGATATTAAAGCCGCTATTCGTTTTTTAAGAGCCAATGCGTTGAAATATGGCTATAAATCCGATAAAATAATTATTTGGGGCGGTTCTTCAGGCGGGCATTTGGCAACTTTAGTAGCTACTACCAATAATGACTCAATGCTTGAAGGTAGCCTTGGGAATTATATCAGCACCTCCTCTTCTGTGCAAGCTTGCCTTGATTTTTACGGTCCTACCAATTTTCTGACCATCCTAAATCAGTCCACTCCACACGGTTTAAATGTCCGATTACCCGCTTTGGCAATTTTGTTAGGTAAGCCTTTAGACCAAGCCACTGAATTAGCAAAATTGGCAAGTCCTTTTTACCAAGTTGATGCGACTGACCCGCCGATTTTTATTGTTCATGGCGAACAAGATATTCAAGTACCAATTAATCAATCCATTGAATTATTGAGTGCTTACAAAAACAAGAATTTGAAGGCTCAAATTGAATTTGTTCCAAATGCAGGACATACCGACCCCATTTATTATAAAAAGGATATGATGGAAAAACTTGATAAATTTTTAAAAGAAATAGGTTTCTGATGTTTGTAGCTATAAAAGAAATAAACAGAGTCAATATTGAGAAATACGTAAGGATAAAGCAGTAATATAGTTGGTTATTGGTAATTTTCAGTTCCAGAAATTTTCATATTCGTTTCATTTATTAATATCTTTGTGGGCTATGCAACGCAAACTCATCCTTTCAAGTCCACTTCTGGAAATTACCATCAGCCGTCTCTGTCAAGAATTGATAGAGAATCATCAGGATTTTGCCAATTCTGTAATCATTGGTCTGCAACCCAGAGGCATTCATTTTGCTAAACGAATTCATCAAGAATTACAGCAAATTACAGGCATAAAAATTCCTTTTGGTTATCTAGATGCGACCTTTTATCGTGACGATTATCGCCGCCGTGAATTAGTAAAAGCTAATGAAACAAAAATATCGTTTGTTATTGAAAATAAGCGAGTTGTCTTAATAGATGATGTTTTAGCAACGGGTAGAATGGTTCGTTCAGCTTTAGATGCAATGACGGCTTTCGGTCGCCCAAAAAAGGTGGAATTATGTGTTTTAGTAGATAGAATTTATAACCGAGACATTCCCATTCATGCGGATTATGTAGGTAAAAAAGTGAATACTTTAGATACAGAAAAAGTATTAGTAGAATTACAAGAACAAGGACACGAGGCAGATAAAATTTGGCTGATAACTGATAATTAGGGATTGGGATTTAGCCGATAGGATCTAGGGCAAAATTACAGAATTCATATTTCACCCCTATATCCCAACTTTTAATTCCTAATCTCCAAACAAAAATGCAAAAACTAAGTACAAGACATTTATTGGGCATTAAAGACCTAACGCCTGCTGATATTGAACTCATTATGGCAACTGCCCGTGAGTTTAAAGAAGTCATTAACCGTCCTATCAAGAAAGTGCCATCTTTGCGTGATGTAACGATTGCAAATGTCTTTTTTGAAAACTCAACTCGCACCCGTTTATCCTTCGAATTAGCTGAGAAACGCCTTTCTGCGGATACCCTAAATTTCTCAGCATCAGGAAGTTCCGTTAAAAAAGGAGAAACACTTTTGGATACTGTCAATAATATTTTGGCAATGAAAGTGGATATGATTGTGATGCGTCACGCCAGTCCTGGAGCACCTCATTTTTTAGCAAAACACATAAAAGCTAACATCGTGAACGCTGGCGATGGTACGCACGAACACCCAACGCAGGCCCTATTAGATTCATTTTCAATGCGTGAAAAATTAGGAGGAGATTTAACAGGAAAGAAAATTGCTATTATCGGTGACATTCTTCATTCTAGAGTTGCTTTATCAAATATTTTAGCCCTCAAAAAACAAGGAGCGGAAGTTACGCTTTGTGGTCCTTCAACCTTAATTCCAAGATATATTACTGATTTAGGCGTAAAAGTATCGCACGATGTCAAAAAGACTTTAGCATGGTGTGATGTGGCAAACGTTTTGAGAATTCAATTGGAACGTCAGCAAATCAAATATTTTCCTTCGTTGCGTGAATATTCTTTATACTTCGGAATCAACAAAAAAATGTTGGACGATTTGAACAAAGAAATCATCGTGATGCACCCAGGTCCCATCAATCGTGGGGTTGAATTATCATCCGATGCCGCAGATTCGCATCATTCTATTATTCTCGACCAAGTAGAAAATGGCGTTGCCGTGAGAATGGCGGTACTCTATTTGCTGGCGGGACAGCATTAAAGTGGACAAAGATTCTCTATTATCGTAAATACATTTACAAACGTTACGAATAAATAGATTCATTGTACATGAATTTCCGATGATAATTAATCTGTCCAGTATGATACGTCAAATGTCCATGAAGGTGAATTAAAAAGTATTCCGTTGTCATCTCATAACCCAACACATTTTCTGGATGAATAGCTTTCATCTGCTTATCTGTAAGATTTTCGAGGACTTTTGAGACCACTTGATTTACCTGCTCAATTAACTTTAAAAGTATTTCTTTCGAAATATTTTTATCTAAAAATTCTGCTTCACGGTTACGAACATAGCCCGTATTCCCTAAATTCTTTCCAAAGTAAGCATTCAAATTACCTACCAAATGCAAGGCAAGATTTCCGCCCGAATTTTTTGTGCCGTCTAAAATTTTCCAGAGTTGCCATTCGTCTTGGTATAGTTCAATTTCTTTATAAAGATTAATAATGTCTCTTCGGAAGAGTTGGAGAAGGGATGATTGCATGTTTATGAGCAATTTACATGGGTTATTTTAGTTATTGGTACTGCTTATTTGTAAATTAGTTAATCGCAAAATCTTAATCATCAACTTATTCATATTATTATTGCATACACTTCTTTAAATTTTTAAAATTATTATCATTGATTTAACACAAAACTCCTTAAAATTACTATTTAAGGGGTTTTGTGTTAGTTTTTACGTTGAATATCAGGTTCAACGCATTTAAAAGTACAATAAAACTGCTTGGAAAAATACAAATTGAGCTTATTTTGGATAATGAAAAAAGATTCAATTTAAGATAAAACCTAAAAATGAAGTATTTATGTTAACATAAACCTAAAACC
>JANXRS010000356.1 GCA_025356745.1 Arcicella sp. | reverse complement strand
GGTTTTAGGTTTATGTTAACATAAATACTTCATTTTTAGGTTTTATCTTAAATTGAATCTTTTTTCATTATCCAAAATAAGCTCAATTTGTATTTTTCCAAGCAGTTTTATTGTACTTTTAAATGCGTTGAACCTGATATTTATAGACAATAAGGAATATAAATCAATAGTTTCTTATTTTACACGCCCAAAACTATTAATTTATTACGATAGTTGGTGTCCAAAATGTAAAACTTTTGTTGCTTTTATTAAAAAAACAGATATATTTGGAAATATAAATTATAAATCGGTCAGGGATATAGAAAGTAACGAAGGTATAATTGACTCAAATAGGGCATTAGTTGAAATGCCTTCTGTTATAATGGGTAAAGATAGAGTATACTATGGTTTTGATTCGATATTTAATATCTCAAAAAAATCGCCAAGTTTATGGCTAATTTTTCCGATTTTATATATCTTGAAAATTTCAGGAATTGGTAATATTATGTACAGAGAAATTGCTCAAAATCGCAGGCTACTACATTGTGATGAAGAAGAGTGTAAAATCATATAAATAACTACATTATGAACTATTATCTGATAGTCTATCATCTTTTGATGCTCACAGGTTACTATTTTCTTATTGTAAACCTATTTCCTAAAAGTAGCATTAGTCTTGCTTTTAATGAGAGCATGAATATTTTTTCTTTCATGAAATCAATTCTTATTTTTATGCCACTACCATTTTTAATACTATCAATCTTGGTGATTGTTTTTGATTATGATGTTTTTGATAAAGCTTCGAAAATATCAAAAATACTTGTGTTTGTTTACGGCATTTACTACATGGTTTTTTCTAATAAACTGTATCTTTTTAATTTAAAAAATGATTCTCATAAAGAGAGTCAAATTAAAAATAACTAAACTATGAATGTGTATCTTAGATTTTTATCGTATTCAATTTTCTTAGCCATAGGATTTTTAGTGGTTACTTACGGAATATGTTACAATATGATTAGCAATGGACTCTCAAATTTTGAACTAACCATGTTTAGTTTAATGATTGGTCTAATATTTCTCGTTATTTCATTTATTAGTAGTACTGTTTTTCTCTATAAATATAAGAAAGATTGTATCAATCAAAGAATCATAGCTTTGAAAGGTTTTTACCAATTTGGGTTGATTTTGTGTTTTTCATTGTTTTCTATCATAATTTTGGATGCTTTATATTTTGAATTTATTGATAAAAGTGTACCCAAGACTTTTGCAGATTCTATGAGCGATATCTTATTAAAAGGAGGACAAAGCGAGGAAGCGGTGAATGGTTTAGCACAATTACCTTTAATGTTACAAAATGGAATTATTGTTTTTATAGGAGCGATTATAGGTATTCCTTTTGCAATAATAGTATCTTCTTCTTTCATAAAAATGCAAGATTAAGAATAAAAAAATGTAGATAAATTCTGATAATAAACCTAATTGCATTTTCAAGACACGAGTATCGGTATTATACTAATATCTCGTACCTCATTATTCTAATAATTTTTTAAAATTTAACTAAAAAAAACTATATGAAAAATTTAAAATTACTCATTCTTTCCTTATTGATTGTTTCCTATTTATTTGCTAATTCATTGAAAAGTGATTTAATATTAGGCAAATATCAATACATCAATTCCGAACGCTCAAAATCTTACTGTTTAGTTTTTGAAAGGAAACCTGAAGCCTGTGTTAGCTTTAATAATAATAATGAAGGATTAATTGTAACACAAGGAAACGAATATTATGCGGGAACAGCATTTTCGAACGATTTACACACTTCAATTAACACGGAGATTTTATATGATTTTTCAAAATTTGACTCTTAGAAACAGTATTTGAATAACTAAATGTATGCACACATATATGTATTTATTTTTGTTTTAGAATTTAGTAAAAAACGAAAAAATACAAGCTATTACTTACAACAAAAAGCCTTCCAGAATCATCTGAAAGGCTTTTTTACTTTACAAATTTCGAGTTCACGAAAGAAACTATTCAGCAACTTCTTTCTTACCTCCGAAACGTTTGTAGAATTTATCAACACGACCCGCTGTATCAAGTAATACATTTTTACCTGTATAAAATGGGTGCGATTGAGAAGAAACCTCGACTTTGAATACTGGATACGTAGCTCCTTCAAATTCAGTAGTTTCAGTAGTATTTACACATGACTGTGTTAAAAACTTGTAATCAGCCGACAAATCGTGGAAAACCACTGGCTTGTAATTTGGATGAATTTCTGGTTTCATGATGTTTTGATTTGAGACGATTCCCCGCCGTCTCTTTTGTTAATTAAATATGAAATCTTAGAACTCAGAGAACTAATTTCTAAATTTTACCAGTTATAAAGTTGGGACTCATATTACAACTAATACAGCCAAGAACTTCTTTAACTATAAAACTTTGTAACTTCTATAACTCTCCCCAAAAAGGAATGCAAAATTACGAATTTTTTACGGTTATCAAAAATTATTTATCAGTAAAAAGTTCCAAATATTTGTCTTAAAGTTATCCACAAAAAAAATGAAAAAATATTCTTTATGATTATTCTAAGGTGGATGTAGCATAACTTACTGATTGTCAGAATTTGCGTTGTACATTCCGAATAGAACAAATATTCGGACGGGAAATGAAGATTTTTTTTACTTTGTATCTATGTTAAGAAATTATTATCTTTGAACCACCTGTCATACAACTACCACTAAGAGCCCACTAAATTTTCAAATAGTTAAAACCAATTCGTTCTGTCGCCACGAATTAAATTTGAAAAATTACTCAAAAATTTATAGAATATGTGAACGGTTTACTATAAACTCTGTTCGGTTTTTAAGAATTTAACCACTTAGAATTTTGAATACCGCCCTTTGTCTTATTCTCAAACCATTTTTCCAAAAACCCGAGTATTATGTACGTTATTAAAAGAGATGGCAGACGTGAGTCTGTAAAGTTTGACAAGATTACTGCCAGAATCGAAAAGCTTTGTTATAGTCTCGATCCCTTCTTTGTTCAGCCATTAGATGTGGCAAAAAAAGTTATCACTGGACTTTACGATGGCGTGACCACGAGTGAATTAGACAATTTGGCGGCTGAAACAGCGGCTTCAATGACTACTAAGCACCCTGATTACGCAGTCCTTGCAGCAAGAATTGCCGTTTCCAATTTGCACAAAGAGACGCAAAAGTCTTTTTCAGCAACGATGAAACGCTTGTTCAATTACCTCGACCCAAAAACGGGTGAAAATGCAGCTTTGTTGTCAAAAGAAGTTTATGATGTTATCAAGAAACACGCCGCTGAATTAGATGCTGCGATAATTTATGACCGTGACTTTGGCTATGACTATTTCGGTTTCAAGACTTTAGAGAAATCTTACTTATTGAAATTGGAAGGAAAAATCGTGGAACGTCCTCAACATATGCTTATGCGTGTTGCCGTTGGAATTCACGGAGCTGAAATTGATTCGGTTATTGAGACTTATAATTTACTTTCAGAACGTTGGTTTACCCACGCAACGCCTACTTTGTTCAATGCAGGTACGCCAAAACCTCAAATGTCATCTTGCTTTTTATTAACGATGCAAGACGATTCAATTGAGGGAATTTATGATACTTTGAAACAATGTGCCAACATCTCGCAGTCGGCAGGTGGCATTGGTTTATCAATTCATAACATCCGTGCAACGGGTTCATATATTAAAGGAACAAACGGAACATCAAATGGCATTGTGCCGATGTTGCGAGTATTTAATGATACGGCTCGTTACGTAGATCAGGGCGGAGGAAAGCGTAAAGGCTCTTTTGCTATTTATATTGAACCTTGGCACGCTGATATTTTTGACTTTTTATCGTTGAAGAAAAATCATGGAAAAGAGGAAATGAGAGCAAGAGATTTGTTCTACGCCCTTTGGATTCCAGATTTATTTATGCAACGGGTTCGTGATAATGATACATGGTCGTTATTTTGTCCGCATGAGTGTCCAGGTATGGGAGATTCGCACGGTGAAGAATTCGAGAAATTATACAATGGTTATGAATTAGCTGGTAAAGCACGTAAAGTGGTGAAGGCTCAAGATTTATGGTTCGAAATTTTAGAATCACAAACTGAGACAGGTACTCCTTATATGTTGTTTAAAGACCACGCTAATAAGAAATCTAATCAAAAAAACTTAGGTACAATTAAATCATCTAATTTATGTACTGAAATTATCCAATATACTTCAAAAGACGAAGTTGCGGTTTGTAATTTGGCTTCTTTAGCGTTGCCGAAATATTTAAAGACAAATGAAAGAGGTTTCTTGGTTTTTGACCATGATGAATTATACAGAGTTACAAAAGTTGCGACAAAGAACTTAAACAAGATTATTGACCGCAATTATTATCCAGTTCCAGAAGCAAAAGTTTCAAATTTTCGTCATCGTCCGATTGGTTTGGGTGTTCAAGGATTGGCAGATGTATTTATTTTGTTAAGAATGCCGTTTGAGTCGGAAGAAGCAAAACAGTTGAATAAGGAAATTTTTGAGACGCTATACTACGCAGCAATGGAGGCTTCAATGGAATTAGCTGTTAAAGAAGGTCCTTACGAAACGTGGGCTGGTTCACCAATTTCACAAGGCGTTTTCCAGTTTGATATGTGGGGTGTTACGCCAGATTCAAAACGTTGGGATTGGGAAGCTTTGCGTACGAAAGTAAAAGAACATGGTGTTCGTAATTCGTTATTGGTTGCACCAATGCCAACGGCTTCGACTTCACAAATCTTGGGTAACAATGAATGTTTTGAACCATATACCTCTAATATTTATGCCCGTAGAGTATTGTCAGGCGAGTTTGCGGTGGTAAATAAACATTTGCTTCGTGACTTAGTAAAGTTAGGATTGTGGAACGATTCGATGAAAAATAAATTAATTTCTGCTAATGGTTCGGTACAAAACATCAATGAAATTCCTGCTAATTTGAAGGATTTGTACAAAACGGTATGGGAAATTAAACAAAAAGTAATTATTGAAATGGCTGCCGACCGAGGTGCTTACATTTGCCAGTCGCAGTCGTTAAATATACATATTCAAGACCCAAACTTTGGGAAACTTACTTCGATGCACTTCTATGCTTGGGAAAAAGGTTTGAAAACTGGGATGTATTATCTCAGAACGAAAGCAGCCGCCGATGCTATTAAGTTTACAGTCGAGAAGCAAGCCGAAGTGGCAATTGAGCAGGCCAATGTTGTGCAAGAGCATGAGATGAACTACGAAACGTATGCTGCAAATGCGGCTACAGCGAAGTCCTCGGCTGCCACGCTCACCGTAGCTGGTTTAGACAATGTACCAGAACAAAACTGGTCGGATATGCAATGCTCAATTGATGACCCTGATGGGTGCGAAGCCTGCGGGTCTTGATAATTTCAGTGGATTAAATACGAAAGCCCTCTTTCTTTACGGATTGAGGGCTTTTATTATGTAATTTCTATCTGTCTTTTTCTTCTGGAATTCGACAAAAATGAAATGACATTTTTGTTAATAAAAGATAAAAACCAAAATTCGATAACGATATAAATCTCTTATCGGTTATCTCATTATTTTGAATTACTAACTGAGATGGGGCTACCCAAAGTATCTTATCAAGAAAAACTAAATATTCTTTTTGATTAACCTCATTTTTTGGCAAATAAAGTAAATTTGAGTACTCTTGATTACGCAATGTGATACAAAAACTGTCTATGTTAGGTTTGGAAAACCCTTCGGATTGTAAATCATCAAGATATTCATTTAGAGGAATTACTGGTGCAACAATGATTTGCTTAGGGTTTATACTTCTGACATTGTCAGGTGATACATCACAAGTATTTGAAAGCAACATTACAGGACTATAAGCGGAATAATAATCATCTTCAACAGAATCCCAATCTACGATTTTAACGGTATGTAATAAATCTCCCTGCATCCAATATTCAGGAGGATTTGAATGATAAAAGCCTTCATAATTTTTATCAAAGTTCTTATTACCACTTTTAAATTGCTTCAATCCTTCTTTAATTCTACCTTTTTCAATTGAAGTTAGATAAGATGGTAACAAATTTTCAATAGATTCTTTTCCAAAACTCATTATAGTCGGGTAGGGTACTTACTCAAAAGTCTTTTATATGTCTTATTTAAAACATCTAATTTATCATTTTCCAATGGTCGTGCATTTTTTGACAGTTCGTTAGAAAATGAAATCATGTTTGCTGTTGTACTAACAAGTATTGAGTTTAAGTTGATTTCTTTCTGAGTAATTTTAAAGAAATCAGATGTACGCTGATAGCACGTAGAAGTATCAGTTTCCCAAAAATTTCTACTTAATTTATCAAAAATCCACCCATTAACACAAGCTGTTTTCTTTTTATCTACTTTTTCAATATGAACAGATTGAGAGACATTAGCTCTCATTTCTGGCAATTCGGTTATAAATACCATAATTTATTTTGTGCTAGTAAGCTGGATAAATGCACTTCTTGCTTTTTGATGAGCTAATTCCGATAATTCTCCTATTGTACTAATACCATTAATATTTTTGGCAATACAAACACATTCAAAAAAAACTTCTTTATTATCCTTTTGATGATTTGTTCCACCATTTAATTTAAGAACAAGTTCTAAATTAGATCCAATGTCATAATGAGTCTGAAATTCTAAACTACGGTCAGATACTTCCCCTATATCCTCAATAACAGGTATGAAATTGAAATAGTTTATCAACTTTTCATTCATTGGAATTGTAAATTTATTTAGATACAATGCACTTACTTGAATAGCCCCTTTGCCAAGTCCAATCTCTTTGTAAATTTTCAGACATGGATTGACAATTTTATCCATTAAATCATCCCAACCATTGTATGGAGTTAATTTATTAAATGAAATCAAATTATTGGAAAGCATTATTGCAGCATTATTTTCGCTATTTCTAAATATCATTCTCACCTCTGATGACTTAGTCTGCGGTATTGGCATTCCATCTCCATCTTGATTTGTATCATCAATATGTATTTCAATTACTTTCTTCTCTTCTTTTTGATTATATCCTAAATCTTTAATTTTGTCATAAAATTTGCCAAAGTAAGTACTGTCCCAATCATTAAGATTAGGGTCAAACCAAATACTACAAGCAACTTCAACTAATGAATGGTTATTTCTCTTGATAATCATTTACTTTTATTTTACTTTTAATTAAAATAAGGGTGCAAAAGTAATACAAATAAAATAGTATTATTTATATTAACAACAAAAAAACAAAATTATTATGCTGACGTAGTCATCTCTGAGGACACAGATAAGAAAGGCAACAACCACAAATACCTACCCCAAATTGCTTTTTACCATTATTGTATATAAATTGTCTAAGATTACCACACAAACAATTTAACAACGATAAAATGAATCAACGTTACCTTTCACTTGATATTTTTCGGGGAATTACGATTGCAGGAATGATTATGGTCAATAATTCTGGCAATAATAATTATACCTACGCACCCCTTCGCCATGCCCATTGGCACGGATTCACGCCTACTGATTTGGTATTTCCTTCTTTCATGTTTATTGTGGGAGTT
>JANXRS010000355.1 GCA_025356745.1 Arcicella sp. | reverse complement strand
GGTTTTAGGTTTATGTTAACATAAATACTTCATTTTTAGGTTTTATCTTAAATTGAATCTTTTTTCATTATCCAAAATAAGCTCAATTTGTATTTTTCCAAGCAGTTTTATTGTACTTTTAAATGCGTTGAACCTGATTGTCAGTAATTAACTCGGGAAAATTAAAACACAGTAATACCTTCGTTAATACAGGTGTAGGCTTGAAAAATCTTGAAAAAAGATTGTTTCTGAGTTTTCAAAATGATGCTCTATTTAAAGTAAATGAGCAGAATAATCATGTTATTGCTTCAATTTCAATTCTCAATGTTGGGGCTATTTTGTAATTTTGAAGAGGTAAAAAATCTTAAATTTCCTCTGATTTCTAATTTTTTAAAACGAGCCGTTAATCCTCCACTAACGATTACTTCCTTTCCTGAACTAATAGTTACAAAATCTATCGAAGTTGGGATACGCCCGCATTTCCAAGTTGTGTAATCATGCCAAATGCCACTAATCTCATTTACTATTGGGATTAATCCAGAAAAGTTACTTGGTACAGAAATCTGTGGAGAAATTAAAATATTGCCAGTAGCATCCTTAATTTTTACTCGTAAAGCTCCTGATGAGGCTGAATAACTGGATGAATTTGAAAGATTATTATTTGCTCCATAATTATCCGTCCATTGTGATGTAGAATATGAGTTTGAAACACTAATTAAAAGACTTGAAACCCCATTACAATCACTCGTTAAAGTGGGTGGTGGAATGGGTAAATAAGGCGTAGAATTCGTAAAAAAAGTGCTGTTCAACTTCTGATTCCATACGTGTGCCAAAATCCGATGTCCATTTCCAACAAAATGAACTGAATCGCTGGTTCGGATACCCGGACCAATCAGACCGTCAGTTATAGGCCCTTCAAAAACCTGGCTTGTATAATTTGCTTGAGTATTTCCGTTCATGCCAATTACATCATTTTGAGCCTCAATAACGGGTTGCCATATACGAGAATGGGTAAGATTAAACCCCTTAAATCGTGATACTTTCGAGACAACCCAAGCTAAGGTTGTTTTCCCAGAATGTTCACGGCTTTTAAGGATAACAGTTTTTAAAAAATCTCCGTAAGTATTTCGAGTAGTCTCTGCAAGATTATCTGTTTCTCCTTGATGCCACAAAACTGCTCTTACGCCAAACTGAGCTACATAAAATTGTAAAGCAGCCCTTAAATTCCCGTAAGGCATTCCTCTGGGCATTGTATAAAAATTAAATGGGGTTGCTGTTGAATCCATCGCAGTTCTTCCCCAAGCGGTAATTCCAGTTCCTGACCATCCCGCATTGAAAAAAGCAATTGGAACATTTAATCTTTTCGTTAAAGTGTCTCCCAAAGCTCCCCAACACCACGCACTTACGCCAAATGGAGCGATTCTAAAAGTGGAATCTAAATGAGAAAATTCTGCTCGTGGTAAATTTACACTTCCATAATTTGTTGGAAATGGAATTGCATAATTTACGATACTTACACGGTCATCATTTGCCATCGGTCCGTAATTTCCTTGGTTTCTTAAATCTTCATCGCCTGTTGCATTTGATTGTCCTGCAATCAAGAAAACTTCTCCTATACCTATCCGTTGAACTAAAGAATTTCCTAATAAAGTTGTTCCATTCCAACAGCGAACTTCTATATCGTACCAGCCGCCAGATATATTCAAAGTACCGTAGTAATAACCATTGGAAGGATTATTTTGAATGGTAACCCAAGTTGTTGTAATACCTTGTGAGGGTGTCATGGGGCGAGCAATTGCCCTTGCTTCTACTTTATCAGTAAAAGCAGTATAATTTCCTGCGATGTAAACAGGAGATTGATTGCTATTATTTCTTTGAAAAACTGCCCTACTTGTTGGATAAGTAATGCTTACTTGTGCATTAATAAAAGTAGAATTAAAGGATAAAATGACAATATTAAGAGATAAGTAAAGATATTTAATAAACATCCAATTTAGTAGAATTACAAAGATAAAATTAAGAGATTAAATATTTAATAAACATACAATTTAATAAAACGAAATCTTTCTTACCAAGGCAACATTTAAATTACCGAGAAAGACGATTAAAAAAGTCTTGAATTCAATTGTTAAATGCAACTTTGAGAATGGTTGATTAGACTATATTTTATCAGCAAAGAGGAAGAGATTACTCTTCCCCCTTGTCTGATTGGAGTAAGTTTGTCTAACTTGCCTTCTCGTCCAAAAGTTGTCA
>JANXRS010000207.1 GCA_025356745.1 Arcicella sp. | reverse complement strand
GTTGTAAATCAGGTTATAAAACCTATTTTTACAATTACACTATTCCTATTTTTAATTAGACTATTTTTGGAAAAATGGTAAAAATACAATTTGGGTTTATCATTCCACAGGAATCTCCAACCTGATTTTAGTCCCTCCCATGCTTTTTGAATGAATTTCAATTGCTCCGCCTAAACTCTCGGCACGCTTACGCATATTGCTCAACCCGTTGCCCGTTTTGATATTATTTTCATCAAAACCGATACCGTTATCAGTAATATTCAAAATTAAGGAATCATCTTGATGGTTTAAATCAATGGTTACTTCATCAGCATTCGAGTATTTTACAATGTTGTTAATGGCTTCTTTATATATCAAATAAAAATTGTATTGCTTTGAGGGTGAGATTTTTACATCTGGAAGATTGTCAGAATTAAAGTGATAAAAAATGTCTTTCATCTCTAACATTTCGGAAGTAAATTCTTTCATTTTTACCAAAACATTATCGAAATTATCTTCAGTTTGTTTGGTTGTCCAGACGATATCACTCAAAGAACGCTGAACTTTTTGTGAACTTTCGCCAATTTTACGAACCATATCTTTTACAGAATCTGAGCTTGTACCCATCTGATTTTCAACTACTTGACTCAGAATTCCAATACTACTTAAGGTTGAGCCAATATCATCGTGCAAATCTCGGGCGATGCGACTTCTCATTTGTTCGTTTGCCTGTAATTGTCGGATTACCTCCGCTTGATATTTCGTTCGTTCTTTTCTATCACTATTAATTCGATACGCCAAAGCAAAGGAAAGTAGCACAACTTCTAAGGCAGAACCTACTTGTAGGGCATTTCTGGTAAAATTATCACTCGGAAGAATATTGGACAATTGCATGATAAAGATTAAAGCACTCACTAAAAAAACCGACCACGCAATCAAGAAAAAAAGTGCCGTTTGTGAGCCTTGTATCCATATATACGTGGCAATCATCAATACATAAATGACAATGAAGAAAGCCACAAAATGTAAAAGTGTGATACTAACAGAACCCAGACCAAGCCAATGACTTATTAAACAGATGACGATTAACCCAATCAATGCTTTGGTAATTTTTTGAGAAGCTTGAAAATAACGGTCGGCTTCGAGAAATGTATTGGCAAATAATAACCCAAATGAAACTCCTGAAGAAATAAAAATAGGGGTTATGCGATTAAACCAAAGAACATTATTCCAAACAAATTCGTGACCAATTCCTTTATTATAGGCAAAAAAACAGGCAAATGAAAAGACATAAACTACATAATATATATATTCCTTACTACGGACGGTAAAATAAATAAAGAAGTTGAAAATTGCCATAACAATCATGATTCCTAGATAAATTCCTTGCATTAAATCTTTCGAATGGTTATCCTCAAAATAGACTTTCAACGGGGCAACCCTAAGCGGAAAAAGCATGGGTAGTGAGTTTTGAAATCGGATATAATATGTACAAGTTTGCTCAGAACTTAAATTAAGGTCAAATAAATAAAAATTAGTATGAAAATCACGTTGGGAAACTGGCACATAAACCCCTGATTTTTTGTGAGTTACTTTATTATTTGCATCAATTCTATAGATATTAATACTATCTATCACAGGTTCGGATACTTCGAGATAAAGTTTTTGAGTCGATTTATTTTGTAAAGTAAATCTGGCCCAAATAACCGAAGCGGTTACTCCAAAATTAGGATTTAGTTGGATACTTTGCGTAAAACGAGCATCAATATCTGAACGTTTATGCACTTCCTCAAAATTTAATAAAGCCGTTTTATCTTCAAAAATTTCAATTTCACGACCAATTCCAACAGCTTCGTTTGGGTCGTCAATGACGATTTTTCGTTGAGAAAATCCCTGTGAAAATACCAAAAATGATAATAAAAAAAATAAGTACCAATTTTTTAACGTTTTCATGAGTAGTATTTTGGTTCGAGATGATTGGTAGGGTTTTATTACTCTTCAAACCTACAAATAATCAGGGATTTATCAAACAAAAAAGGTTCAAGCTAGTGTGCTTGAACCTTTTTTGGGTAAGACGAGTACAAAAACCATTAGAGATTTTCTAAAGGTTTTTGTATAAGATTTTCACAAAACATTAAGCCTCATTTGGAAATAAGTACTCGCTAATAAAGTCATTTTTTGATAATCAGGCACCCTTATTCGTTCGTTTTGTATGCGTGAGGCAGGACAATTTTTAATTTTGTCAAAAAGCCTCAAATAGTATTTATATGCTAAATAAACTCCTCCTTTTGCTCCTTTTGGTAGTTCTAAAATTCCACGCAAAGCAGCATCAAAATCTGCTTGAATGTCATTTTCAATATTTTTTTTATCTGCCAAGGTAAAATTAGTAAAATCCACATCGGGAAAATAAGTACGTCCTCTTTCTTGAAAATCTGACTTAATATCTCTCAAAAAATTCACCTTTTGAAAAGCTGAGCCTAAGCGTTTTGCATCAGCTTTTAATCGGTCGTATTCTGCTAAATTTCCTTCACAAAATACTCGCAAACACATCAAACCTACCACTTCCGCTGAACCGTAAATATAGGCTTCATATCCATCTTGATTATAATCTGCGTAATATAAATCCATTTCCATTGAATGTAAAAATGACTCAATTAAATCGTGGTCAATTTTGTATTTATTGACGATTAATTGAAAAGAATGCAGAACTGGATTTAGACTTATTCCCTCTTCGATGGCTACATAAGTATCTGATTTAAAACGACTTAATAATATCTTTTTATCAAAACCTTCAAAAGTATCTACAATTTCATCGGCAAAGCGAACAAACCCATAAATTGCGTAGATGGGCAAATGAAACCGTTTATCTAAAGTCTTAATACCTAGCGTAAATGAGGTACTGTAATGCTCGGTAATGAGCTTACTACATTCGAGCGTTGTTTTGGTAAATAAATCCATGTTGTCAGTTTTTTAGAGAATAGAGGTTAGAAGTCAGAAAATAGATTTTAGGAAATATGCTATTTCCTAAAATCTATTTTCTTTCTCCACTTCTCCCGCTACCACCAATCCCGAAATAAGCGAGGGTGGAACGCCTGGACCTGGCACGGTAAGTTGTCCTGTGTAATAGAGATTTTTCACTTTCTTACTCTTCAAAGTTGGCTTTAACAAAGCGGTTTGCATTAATGTATTCGCCAATCCGTAAGCATTTCCTTTAAAGGCATTATAATCATTTTTGAAATCTGAATGAGCATAACTTCTTTTATAAACAACTGAATTTCTGATGGTTACCTCACAATATTTTTCTAAACGTTCCATGATGATATGGTAATATTTCTCACGAATTTCATCCGTATCTTCTAAATCAGGAGCAACGGGAATTAACAAAAACAAGTTTTCATATCCTTCGGGAGCAACGCTACTATCGGTTTTTGAAGGAGCAGAGGCATAGAATAAAGGCTTTGAAGGCCATTTAGGTTGTGTGTAAATTTCGTGGGCATGAACTTTAAAATCTTCATCAAAGAAAAGATTATGGTGCTGTAATTTCGGTATTCTTTTGCTTACTCCCAAATAAAATAATAAAGATGATGGAGCCATCACTCGTTTTTCCCAATATTTTTCATCATAATTCCTGAACTCCTCTCCTATCAACTTATCCTCCACATGATGATAGTCTGCACTTGCCACGACCACATCAGCCGTAAAATCGCCCTCATCTGTAATGATTTTATTTACCTTATCACCTTGTATTTCAATCTTTTGAACATTTTTATTCAGTAAAATCTTAACACCTTTTTCCACTGCCAAAGCCACCATTGCTTTCACAATTTGGTGCATTCCACCCATTGGATACCACGTTCCATTTTGCATTTCTGCGTAGTTCATAAGACTATACATCGCAGGAGTATTTTCGGGTGTTGCTCCTAAAAAAAGTATCGGAAACTCCATGATTTTCAAAATTTTTTCGTCTTGAAAAAACTTACGAATATGGGAAGAAAAAGACTGAAAAACATCCAGACGGGTTACGTCATAAAGTAATTTCAAACTCAAAAATTCAGTAATACTGCGAGAAGGTTTCCAAACAAAATTATTGATTCCAACATCATATTTATAGGCTGCCTGACGCATGAATTCTTGAAATTTTGCCCGACTTCCTGATTCCATTGATTCAAATAAATCTCCTAATTTATCAATTCCTGCGGGTAAATTGATCGTTTCATTCCCTTCCAAAATAACGGAGTATGATGGATCAAGGCGAACCAAATCGTAATAATCGGATACTTTTTTACCAAATTGAGCAAAATAATTCTCAAATACATCGGGCATCCAATACCAACTTGGTCCCATATCGAAAGTAAAGCCTTCTGCTTCAAAAACCCTCGCACGACCGCCAGCGACACTATTTTTTTCTAAAATGGTAACTTCATGTCCTTTGTCTGCCAAACTCGTAGCCGCCGCCAAACCCGAAAAACCAGAACCAATAACGATTACTTTCATGTATTTCTATAGTAATTCTTAATAATGTCTAAACAAAGATAAGCGAGCTTTGTTCAGACATTGATATAAAAAAACAAATTTCGATTTAAGTAATTTAAAAACAAAAAACCTGCAAGACTTTAAAATCTTGCAGGTTTTTAATACGCTAATCGTTTGACTTACGAACATCAAATATTGTATATCAAGTGATTTATTGATAACATAACTTCAAGCAATGTCATAAATGTTGTTTTCCTAAGCCAAAGCCGCTTTCAAATTCTCATCAATAGCATCCAAGAAATCTTGTGTATTTAGGTAATGCTCACCCAAAGTAACTTTGTTTCCGTGAATACAAATGGCTAAATCTTTCGTCATTTTTCCTGACTCAACTGTCTCAACACAAACTCTTTCTAACGTTTGACAGAAGTCAATCAGAGCTTGGTTCTCATCTAATTTTCCTCTAAATTCTAATCCACGAGTCCACGCAAAAATAGAAGCGATTGGATTTGTTGAAGTTGGTTTGCCAGCTTGGTGGTCACGGTAATGACGTGTCACCGTTCCGTGAGCTGCTTCTGCTTCCATAACTGTTCCATCTGGAGTAATCAAAACTGAAGTCATCAAACCTAATGAACCAAATCCTTGAGCTACCGTATCTGATTGAACGTCTCCGTCATAATTTTTACAAGCCCAAACGAAATTTCCGTTCCATTTCAAGGCAGAAGCAACCATATCATCAATCAAACGATGTTCGTAAACGATTCCTTGAGCATCATAATCTGCTTTGTAATCTGCTTGAAAAATTTCTTCAAAAATATCTTTGAAACGACCATCGTATTTTTTTAAAATGGTATTTTTCGTTGACAAATATAATGGCCATCCTTTGCTTAAAGCCATTTTGAAACATGAATGAGCAAACCCACGGATAGACTCATCTACGTTATACATACCCATAGCAATACCGCTCGATTTGAAGTTATACACATCAAAATCTTGAACAGTTCCGTCTTCACCTTCAAACTTCATTGTTAATTTCCCTGGACCATTTACCACAAAATCAGTTGCACGGTATTGATCTCCAAAAGCGTGACGACCAATCATGATTGGAGCAGTCCAGTTAGGTACTAATCTTGGAACATTTGCACAAACGATTGGCTCACGGAAAACAGTACCATCCAAAATGTTACGAATTGTTCCGTTTGGTGATTTCCACATTTGTTTCAAATTAAACTCTTTTACACGAGCTTCATCTGGTGTAATTGTAGCACATTTGATACCTACACCATACTTTTTGATTGCCTCAGCAGCATCAATAGTAACTTGGTCGTTGGTTTCGTCACGGTATTCCATTCCTAAGTCGTAGTATTTAATATCTACGTCCAAATAAGGAACGATTAATTTATCCTTAATAAATTTCCAGATAATTCGAGTCATTTCATCGCCATCAAGTTCGACGACGGGGTTGGCAACTTTAATTTTTTCCATTTGTGAAATTATGCTATTGTTTTCGTTCGGTGAGCTAAGAAGCTCTTTTTGGTTAAACTCTGGAACTTTTACCAGTTTTAATTTTCGGCAAAGGTACGCAATGAATTAATACGGTGTAAGGAAGATTTGAATATTAACCGTTAAATAAGTGATGGTCAATACCTTATTTATGCTTTGGATAAAGTCATATCTTAGATTTCAAAATTTCCTTGTTTACTTTCCTTTAATAATTACGACTAAATCATAAAACTGTTTTATTATTTAAACTCTTTAATTAATTAATCATTATGAGACGAATACTAATTCTAATCTTAATCCTTCTAGGATTATTTGCTCTTTTCTTTTATTTTTCGCTTGGTTCAAAGCCACAAATAATTGGCGAGGAAGATTACAGGATACGTTTTAAGAAACCGAAGACTGGTACTTTTAATAGGTGAAGATACAGCTAGACTTCGTCAAGCAAATGCTATAAAAAAGATGGAGAAAAAAGTGGAAATACTGTCTAAAATTTTGGATGAACAAAGTATCAGGAAACGATTAAATATTATGAGAAAGCCCAAGCAATTTACCGAATCCATCGAAATGATGATGCTTATTCAACAAATTTCATTGCCATCGGTTTTAGTCAATATAATTTACAAGAATATGATAACTCTTTAAGAAATTACAAAATTAATGAAACGCCCCTACATGAAGGTCCTTATTTTAGATAATATTGCAGTTGTCTATTAGATGAAAAAAGATTATCCAAAAGCCTTCGAAAATTATCAAAAAGCCCTCTCAGTCGCTCCTATTGGTTTTAAATCAGAAAATTTATTTAATAATCTGTCAGTTACAAATTTAAAAAGTGCAGACTTTAAAACTTATTTCCTCACCACCTTACAAGACAAAACCGATACTTCGCTCGAATATTATCAAACTACCAAACAAAAGCAACAGTATAAATATAACACAACTTTGGTGTATTTAAATGAGGCAAAAAAATATCTTTCTATCAACCAAACCGTATTAGAATATTTTCTGGGTGGGCGATACGAAGGCAGTTTCCATTAATAAATTTTGGGTTTATTTAAGTGGGATTATTCTGATAAGTTTAGTGGGATTTTGGTGGTATCGAAAAAAATAATTCTACCCAATGCAACCCTTTACTCTTTTGTTACTGTCTTCTTGTCGTAGCTACAAAATTTACGAACTCTTTTAAAGATTTTAACAATCACAAAACATGAAAAAACTCCTTCTTATACTTTCAATCGCCACAGTCGGCTTTTTGAATGCTTGTACAGAAAAGTTAGATACCACTATCACGCCTCAGACTTCAACAACAGTTGACAACACTACGGCAGCCAGAATTTCCTCCTCGATACAAACTACTTATCCATCAGCAACGAATATTGTTATTGTAGTAATTGAAGATAAAAAAACGTACAGTGCCGATTTCACAGTTAACGGCATCCCGCACGAGAGTTGTTGTTCAAGTTCAGGGCAAATTTTAAGTGTTTACAAATCTGCTGATAATGTAGCACTTTCTGATGCCATAAAAGCTTATCTTGAAGCAAATTACAAAGGTTACAAACTTACAAAAGTAGCTGTTGGAAAAGGTACTGCTGGTCAGGCTTCCACGAAAGTAATAATTGAGTTAAACAATCAAATAATTACACTCGTTTTTGATGATAAAAATGTAATTATCGCCACTTTTACAGAACCTAAAAACAATACTGGTGGAGATAAGAATAAGGTTTTTGTAACCATGTTAACGGATTTACCAGTTAATATTCAAAGCCAATTAACAGGTTATGAGTTTATTGGGGCGGTGGTAAAAATCAACGCTGATAATAGCAAAAAGACTTATTTTGTAATCGCAAAAAAGGATGGCATTTTCTATGAATTTACTTACGATAGTGAAGGCAAATTAGTAAAAACAGAATCGTTTGACCTAAGCAAAAAACCTGAAAATAAGGAAATAAAAGAGAACGATTTGCCAATGGTTATTCAAAGTTATATCAAGATAAATTACAAAGATTGGAAATTTGAAAAATCAGCAATTTTGATGAAAGATAAATCTATTGATTCATATAGTATTATTTTATCAAAAGACCAGAAGATAATCATTTTAACTTTTGATAAGGACGGTAAATTTATAAAATCAACCGAAACACTGGTAATTCAATTACCAAAAATTGAGGCTAAAATCTTAATTTTCAACGAGATACCACAAGTTATTAAAGATTATTTAACCAAAACATACACAGGTTGGATATTCATTAAAGGTAATATTACGCTGAAAGATAATGTGGCAGAAGCATATTATGTAAATATCTTGGTTGGTCTTAATAAGTACCAGATAATTTTTGATAAAGAGGGTAAGTTTTTATTGGCTAAAAGAGGATAGATTTAACAAAGGAGGAATGAATTCAGAAAGGAAAGAAGATGATAATTTTACCTTTATTTTTCTATTTTCTGTCTCCATTTCTCCTTATTCCTTATACCCATTTCTCCATTCAATCGCATGAAAAAATTATATAAAATACTAATAATAAGCACGTTGATATTTTTAGTATGGGCTTGTGATGAGATAAAACAAGTTCCAGAACCAAAGCCTTTTATTGTTGAGATACCTTTGAATAATACCAAAATAAGTTATAATCAATCCAATAATTTTGTAGCTTTTGATACCAAAAATTTATTAAATAAAGCCCAAGGATTTACTTCTTTGAAAGTTGAGACTATACCTCAATTTGGGAAGATAAGTTTTAATAAAAACGGATTACTAATTTACAAAGCCGACTCCACCAAAGCTGAAGGCACAGAAATTCTGGTTTATAAAGCCCTTAATGCCGATTCTAACAAAGATAAAAAGGATACCCTCAAAATTATTATTACTTCAGATTTCTCACAAATCCCTTGCAATGCGGGCGTAATTCCTGATATTTTTCCCGTAAAAATTAATACCTCTACTATTCTAAACGTTTTAAAAAACGACCGCTTTTGTAGTTCAATTTTGGATTCTACTACCCTCACCGTAATCGAAAACCCAGTCTTAGGCACGGCAATTGTTGAGAATAATCGAATAAAATATATCCCAAAAGCTGGTTTTGAAGCGGATGATTTTTTCTTGTATCGAGTATGTACAGGTGGAACAACACCCGTGTGTATGATTGCCGGTGTGCGGATAGACATTCAAGGAAATATTTGTAGAACGATATTAGTTCCAGACTTGTTAATTATCAGTAACAATAATAATAATAATACTCAAACAATCAAAGTTTTAGATAATGATAAAATCTGTGATAATTACGATAAGAAGAGCTTAAGAATTACGGTTCAGCCACGCTTTGGAACGGCAATTATTAATAAAAATTATGAAGTTGAATATATACAAACTACTAATAAAGCCCCTATTGATGGATTGGAGTATAGTATTTCAGACAAAGACGGAAAAAATCCTTTGCGAATGTTAGTAGAGATTTATAGTAAAGAATTATCGACCTGTAAAGCTGAGTCTAAAAATGGTGAAATGGAATTGTCTGTACTACAAACGAAAGGTAATGAAATAGAAATTCCATACAGCTTATTCGTTTCTTCTTGCGTTGAAATAAAGGAGGTAAATTTTGAAGCACAACCACTTTTCGGAACATTAAGGATTGTTGGTAAAAAGATATTGTATAAACTAAAGCTTTCAACTGACTTAAAGGAACGGAGTGACCAATTTAAGTACACGGTTACGACTGCTAAGGGAGAGACTTTGAAGGCGAATTTTACGATAAAAATTAAATTATAATAGTAAGGAAACACTAAATCACCTCCCCTATAAATCAATTATTCCTATGAAACTTACGCTGAATTTTCATAAAACAAGTCCCATTCGGACAACTGATTTATTAGCAAATGTCGGTTCACCATAGCAATTTAAATCTATTGAAGTTTCAAAGCCCAAAGTTAACACATGATCAACGAACAGGAATTAGTTAAAGCCTGCCAAAATAACGACCGTAAAGCTCAAACTGCCTTTTATAATCTCTACAGAGGTAAAATGATGGGTATTTGTCGGCGTTATACTCGCACGCCCGATGAAGCTGAGGACGTTTATCAAGAAGCATTTGTCAAGATTTTCAATAATATAAAAACCCTAGAAAAAGCAGGTGCTGTAGGTGCTTGGGTTCGTAAGACAGTTGTTAATACTGCAATCAATTATTATCATGCAAATCTGAAATTTCAACAAAATACCGATTATCAAGACGTTTTATACAGCAACAATGATTATTCCAATTTGTTAGCAAGTCTTTCAAACGAAGAATTGCTGATATTAATTAATAAATTGCCCAACGGCTACCGAATAGTTTTTAACCTTTATGTCATCGATGGTTATAATCACTCAGAAATCGGAGAAATGTTGGGAGTCAGTGAGAATACATCAAAATCGCAACTCTCACGGGCAAAAGAACTACTCAGGAAGCAATTAAAACCCTTGGGAATTATCAGCTATGAACGCACATAACAACGAAAATGACCCTTTTGAGGATATGTTCAGAGATAGATTCGCTGATTTTGAATCTGAACCCGACTCTCAGCTTTGGCAAAAAATACAGCCTCAACTCCCTGTGGATTCCACTAGGAAGTTGCTTTATTGGCAAACCTGTACAGTATTAATTTTGCTATTAGCGGGTTTTTGGACTTATCGTGAAATATCTTCAATTGATGATTTGACGGAGAAAATAATGAAGTCAGACGATAGTCAGACGGTAAATATTGCAAAGTCAGAGGATAATCACGTACATAATAACACAAAGTCTAATGATAGTCGGACGGCAATTACTTCATTACCTAACGATGATCTAACTGAGGAAAATCCAAAACAAAACACTGATAACAAAGACTTGATTATTAATGAAGCAGAAAAAAATGCAACTAAGGATGATATAATGGTAAAATCAGTGGAAAACAGAAATACTGCGAAGTTTCCAAATAAGTCTTTACAAAAGAAAAAGGAAGCATTTTTGAATAATAATGAATCAACAAAAGAAAAAGCTTTCTTATTTTCAATCAATAATACAACCACTGATATTCCAAAAACGTCTTTCAATAAAACATTTAAAAATAGTTTTTTGAAAAATAAGAACACTTCATTAAACCTTTCTTCCTTTAATAACTCTAAAGAAAAAAAGCAAGAACTAATTTCGGATAATTCAAGCAATTATCAAAGTACTTTAAGTGTATTCTCAAACAAAGAACAAATTTCAAGGTTGAACAAAAATCACTTAACATTTTTAGATTTAAAGTCTTATCGTTTATTAGGAAGTCATTTCAAAAATCCAAAAATAAAATTTGTTCTCGCCCCGAAAAAAGATGATTATTTTAAGGAAAGAAAACCCTTAGAAATATATGCAAGTGTGATGCCTTTATTGAATTATTACACTATTACACCCAATGGAAACGAGGCGAATTATGTTCATAGTATTTCCATTAATAATGATGATGATAGACTCGGATTTTATACCCAAGCAGGCGTAATTTTTACGTTATCGGACAGGTTTAAACTCCGTACGGGACTAACTTTTACAAAGACAAATCATAGTATTAATTATCAAATCCGAACTGATTCTTTAATCATTCAATCACCTGATAAACAAGGAGTTGATGTAAGCTTTTCTGAATTAAATAAGACTTATTCACAATCGGCAAACTATTTAGGTACAAAAATTGAAGTTCAATATATATTCTTGGAAGGTGAAGGTCTTACGCATTATTTAAACGTTGGATTGGAAGGAGCTTACAAATTAAATGGGAGCAATCAATTTGATAAATTTGCTAATTTTGCTTACGGAATAACTCGCAGAATTGGAGATAATACCTATTTATTTGTTGAACCAACTTTTAGTTATTCTCTTAATCAACAAAATGAAAATAATTCTTTTTTGTTAGTAAAACCTAATAAAATCGGTTTCAATATTGGCGTAAATTTTAAAATAAAATAAAATGAAAAATATTCTAAACTTTTGCTGGAAAATAGTCGCTTGCGTTGCTCTAATTTTTATCGGATTAACAATCGCTATTTTTGATGGCGACGTTCATAAATTATAATACCCTTTTGTGGTAATTGGGCTGAATGACGGGTGCTTGCACTCGCCATTTTTTTTTGTAAATTTGGGTGAATTATTAACTTTCATCCAACTTAAAAATGACTCGTAAAACCCTCCTGCTGGGCTTTGTGCTTTTGACAGCCCTAATCTCAGACTTATTAGCACAACAGCCTGATAATCAATACAATAGCAATAGTCGTTTTGAACAAATAGGTTCAATGTTGCCAACGCCTAATTCTTACCGTTCTGCTTCTGGGGCTCCAGGGAAAGATTATTGGCAAAACCGTGCTGATTATGACATAAAAGCCGAATTGGACGACCAAAATCAGTCTGTGACGGCTTCTGAGGTAATTACCTACAAAAATTCCTCTCCCGATGAATTACGTTATTTATGGCTACAATTAGACCAAAATAACTTCAAAAAAGGCGGAATTGCTCAACTGACTTCCACTTCTTCGTTGACCGACAGAGCTACAACTTTTGGTCGTTTAGCAAATACCGCAGGCGTACTTGCCAAAAAGGAATATGGTTATAATATTCTTTCGGTAAAAGACCGTGCGGGTAATCCTTTGAAATTTACCATTAATGAAACTATGATGCGAGTAGATTTACCAACGCCCATGAAAACAGGTGGAAGTTTCTCTTTTTCAGTGGATTGGAGTTTTAATATTACTGATGCTGTCGCTACTCGTGCAAGAAGTGGTTATGAATTTTTTCCGAAAGATGGTAATTATTTATACGAACTCGCTCAGTGGTTTCCTCGTATGTGCGTTTATGACGATGTGAACGGTTGGCAACACAAACAGTTTCCTACTGTGCAAAAAGTCGTGAAAATTTGTTATCTTGATTAAAACCGATAAAGCAATGATAACCTTCACAGTAAATATAGTAGATTCAAGTGGTAAATCTATCTCAGTGGTTCGAGAATATGATGGCGAATTAGTAGGC
>JANXRS010000354.1 GCA_025356745.1 Arcicella sp. | reverse complement strand
CACAAAAATACGGAATAAAGAGGCTTTGCCCAATAGCATTGATTTAATTTCGGAAAATGAATAGATTTGTGGAAAATTTGGCGACTTTGTCATGGCAAGGAATGACGAAATTAATATGTTACAACTTCATTAGTATCCAATTCCGTTTTCTGAAAAAATACCAAGCAACAATTGCTAAAACCATTTCTGCTGATGAAATGGCAATGAATGTACCTGTGGGTTTCATATTATATTTGCACTGATATTAAAATAAGCGAGCGGAATCTGAGAAAAATCTATCTTGAAATATAATTCAACATAAATATGGAAAAGATATTTAAGAAATCCCTTCTGAGTAAAAAGAGTTTTGGAAGGATATAACTCGTTTTTAAGTTATGGAAACTGCATTAAATTTTTAATTCTCAACGCAACCTCTTTCCTGAATTTATTGTATTCTTTTGTAAACCCGTTTCTACTCTCGATAATTAATCACAAGTTTATCATCCATAAAACTTCCGTTTAAATTTTTCGTTACCTTTATGTCCGAAATTTTCATTAAACTAAAATGAATATGAAATTACTTTTTACCATTACCGTTTTATTATTTTCGATTACTGTTTCTTTTGCTCAGAAAGAGCTTTATAACGATACTCAAAAACGAAAACTTATTCGTCTTTCGGAAGAAATGAGGACTCAACATAATACGAATTATCAAAAAGCTATTAAGGTTGCTCGTCAGAAAGGGTGGCAAATTGAAGGAGATTTGGGAAATGGAAGAATTTTTCGTTTACATGGAATTGATGAAACGGGACATCCATTATACATAGCAACCGAAAGCAATGCCAATGCCTCTGCTACCACTCGCACAAACCAATTATATGCGGGCGGTTCATTGGGTTTATCGGTCAATGGCAGTAGTGATGCCGTAAAAGATAAATTGGGGTTTTGGGATGGTGGAGCCGTTTTAGTAACTCATCAAGAATTTGGAACACGGGTTAAGCAGCAAGATAATGTTAGCGATTCTGACCTTCACGCCACGCACGTATCAGGTACTTTGATTGCTTCGGGTGTATCGCCGCAGGCAAGAGGAATGGCTTTTGGAGCTAATTTAAAGGCTTGGGATTTCAGTAATGATGTTACAGAAATGACGGTTGCTGCTAAGGATTTAGCAATTTCTAATCATTCTTATGGGTTTCAAGCGGGTTGGGTTTATAATGCAAAAATTAATCGTTGGGGATGGTATGGCAACACAAATATTAGTACAACCGAAGATTATAAATTTGGTTTTTACGATTCTTCCGCCCAATCTTGGGATAAAATTGCCAATGCAGCTCCTTTCTATTTAATTGTAAAATCAGCGGGAAATAACCGTAGTGAAACGGGTCCACCCGATGGGACTTATTATTTTCTGGGCAGTTCCACAACGGATTCGAGTAACATTGCTCGTAGTAAAAATAATAGCTACGATTGCCTTTCAACCAGTTCAAATGCAAAAAATATTTTAACAGTTGGGGCAATTGTAGGTACAGGAGGAAACCCTGCTGTACAATCATCGGATATTAAAATTTCGAGTTTTAGTAGCTGGGGGCCCACTGATGATGGACGTATTAAGCCCGATTTAGTAGCAGTAGGTGTTAATTTATTCTCTTCTTCAAATGCTTCCACAACAGCTTACGTGGTTCAAAGTGGAACATCAATGTCGTCTCCACAAACTTCAGGAAGTTTACTTTTATTGCAAGAAGTTTATGCAAATCTGAATGCGGGACAATTAATGCGTTCCTCAACACTTAAAGGTCTTGCACTTCACACGGCGGATGATGCAGGAAATTTAGGTCCCGATTATGTGTATGGTTGGGGACTTTTAAATATGGAAAAAGCAGCTAAAGTGCTTTTAAATGTTGACAAATCAAATTCTTTAACGGAGAGAAATTTACAAAGTGGAGGAAATTTTATTCAAAAAATAACGGCATCGGGCAAAGGACCTTTGACTGCCACAATCTGTTGGACAGATCCTGAAGCAACCATTTCTGCCGTTACAATTTCTAATTTGAATAATCGTACTCCCAAATTAGTCAACGATTTAGATATTAAAATTTCGGATGGAACAAACAATTATTTACCCTTTATACTGAACCCTGATAAACCTGCTGATTTGGCAATTCAAGGCGATAATATTAGAGATAATATTGAGCAAATTTTAATTCTTGATGCCGTTCCAGGAAGAACTTATACCCTCACGGTGAGTAATAAAGGAACGTTGAAAAATAATTCGCAAGATTATGCCTTGATAATTAGTGGAATAGGAGGTAAGGACTATTGTGCTTCAACACCTACAACGGTTCAAGACAATCTTGAAAGTGTGAAATTAGCGGGTTTGAGTACTGGTTTAAAGATTTCATCGGGTCAGCAAGTTGCTTTGGATTTATTATTAAAAGGTACAGCCTCTAAAACCACAAATATCTTTATTGACTGGAATTTAGATGGTGTTTTTGATGAAATTACGGAAAAAGCAGCCACTTCAGAAGCCCTTACGGGTACGATTTTTTCAACAATTTTTAAAGCTCCAACGGGTTTATTGGCAGGGAATGGAACATTAATGCGGATAGTTTCCGTTGAGAATGCAATAGCTTCCAACGTGAAGAGTTGCGGGATTTATGATAAAGGAATTACTAAAGATTTTGCCGTACAATTTGTTCGTCCAGAGGTGGATTTGAGTGTTTCAAATTTAATCAGTCCCGATGCTGTTACCTTCTGTTCGAGTTCAGCTAGAAGTGTTACGATATCGCTAAAAAATATAGGCAATGCCATTCAACAAAATATTCCAGTTAGTGTAAAAATTTCGGATAAAAATGGTGTAATTACTATGTTATCAGGAACTTATACGGGTCAATTAGCTCCTTTTGCGGAAGATAAATTATTACTTAATGGAACCTTCAATGCGGTTGTAGGTGCAACTTATACTTTTGAGGTAAGCATTAACCTTGCTAACGACCAAGATTTAACGAATAATATAAAAAGTTTTACCAGACAAGTTACTACTATATCAGTACCGACATCTGCCGTTTTAGCCACCTGCGAAGGAGCAACAAATTTGAACGTAAAAGCCAATGAGACTACTCCAATTTTGTGGTATGATGCTTTAATGGGCGGAAACCTTCTTTACACAGGTAATACAGGTTCGTTTACAAAACCTGCTAATGTTACCAAACTTTATGCAGCTGTGAGTGATTTCTCGGGTACTATTGGTTATAAAGATAAATATGCTTTAGGTGGAGGAACTTATTACGCAAATTTTGGACCTGAACCTATTATCGTAACCCAAAGTCCTTTGATGATTGAGAGTGCGAGAGTATATGTAGGAACTGCTGGAACGATTACTTTTTCCATTAGTCGAGTATCGGATTTAACGCCCATTTCTTCCGTAACGTTCAAAGTTGAAGCTACCCGAACAATGGCAAATCAGACCGTAAATACAGCTAACCAATTAATGGATGACCCGACCGATCAAGGCATAGTTTTACCCTTAAATTTAGCGATTCCAGCCGCTGGAACTTATAAATTAACTCAAGTATGTGAAGATGGAGCGAGTATTTATCGTAGTAATCTTAACCTTGGTTCAACCACAACTGGTTCGGAAATAAAAGGATATCCTTTCACCATTCCAAACGTAATAAGTATTACAGGGGCATTATTTAGTGGAAACATCATTAAGACGGGATATTATTATACTTACGACATGAAAGTGAAATCTTTGGGCTGTCCGAGTACTAGGGTTGAGATACCAATTACTACGCAAGCAGCCCCGAAAGCCATTGTTTCACCCGCAGATAAAATCAATGTTTGTCAGGATTTAACAAAAGATTTAATCGCCAATGCAGGGACAAATTATACCTACCAATGGCTGAAAGATGGAATCCCTTTAGCGGGAGCAACATTGGCAATTTATAAAGTAGGATTAGCAGGATTATATAACGTAAGAGTTACTGAAAATGGCCTTTGTAGTACCACGTCATCACCAATTATGGCAAGTATTATTGCTCCGAACGTTCCTAAAATTATAGCAAGTAATGGTTTATTAACGATTGCAACAGGAACAAATCCAACTTGGTATGTAGATGGGATTGTAGTTTCTGGAGCAATCCAAAATAGTATAATTCCAACAAAATCAGGATTCTATACGGTAAAGGCGACCGATGAAAACGGTTGTGAAGCTTTTTCAAATGGATATACTTTAACGATTACAGCCATTGAAGAAGAGATTGTGTCAGAGATAACCGCTAAGATTTTTCCAAATCCAGCGACTGATAAAATAAGGATAGAATATCGTACGCCTGACCACCCAAAAAATATTCAAGCGGAGGTCATAAATATGTTTGGAATGGTTCTGACGAGTAAGAGTTTAGTCAAACTAAACGGTATTTACACGGCAGATATTGACGTATCAAAACAAAGTCAAGGAAAGTTTTTTGTGAGAATTATTTCGGACGATTTAGTAAAAGTGGTGCCTTTTATGATTGGAAATTAAGTAAAATATTAATGGCTATTAATTAATATTTTATATGGTGAGTCTTTAAATTCCCGAAAATTTTATAGTTTTCGGGAATTTTAAAACATAAGTATTTTGAGCTTATGTTAATGCCTTAATTAAAAAATAATGCTGTGAATATTTGCTACAAATAATTAATTACTCCACCTCAATCACTACACCACTCGTTCTGGGGTGAGCCACACACGTAAGAATATATCCTTGTTGTATTTCTTTGTCAGTCAATCCGTCTTCCTCATCCATTTGCACTTTTCCAGATAGGCATTTACCCATGCAAGCAGTACACATTCCCGCCTGACACGAATACGGAAGGTCAATATCATCACGAAGAGCTGCTTCTAAAATTGTCTCATGTGGTTTTACAATAATCTGATAATCAGTGCCTTCATATTTAATCGTAACGATTTGTTCTTTTAATGAACTCTCTTCATCTTCTTGTTCAACCGTTAGAATTCCAGTTCCAAAATGCTCTTGATGAATATTTTCGATAGGAACATTAAATATATTTAAAGCCTTCACAACAGATTCCATCATGCCTTCTGGTCCGCATAAAAAATACTCAGCTTTGGCAATATCAATGGCAAAATCTTGCTTCAAAAATGTAACTGCCGATGCTTGATTGATACGGGTTTTATAGCCTGTCCAAGTATAGGAAGGATTACTCAATACGTACAGAACTCGGAAACGACCTTCGTATTTTTGCTCTAATTCAATCAATTGTTTTTTGAAAATAATACTTCCTTCATCCCTTGAACCATATACCAGATAAACTTTTGTATTTTGTTCTACGGGCAGTACTGATTTCAAAATTGCCATCAAAGGCGTAATGCCCGAGCCACCCCCAAAAAGCACAATATTTCTTTCTTTCGTAGGATTAGGTTCAATCACAAAATGCCCCATTGGTTCCATAATTTCAATGGCATCTCCCACTTTTACATGGTCGCATAAATAATTGGAAACCAATCCATTGGCTACTCTTTTAACGGTTACAGCAATTGAAGCATCTCTGTTTGGTGAAGAAGACATCGAATAACTACGACGAACTTTTTGACCCTCAATGACAGGTATCAACGTTAAAAATTGCCCCGCTTTATAAGGGATAGTATTATGAACAGGATGCCAAAACGAAAACGTTTTAGTATCGGGAGTTTCTTCAATAATTTCTTTTACTGTAAGATGAAAATATTTTGCAGACATTCAGATTCTAATTTATGATTTACCTTTTCAATAATAACGGATAATTAACAAAGAGGTTTTCCCATCTTTGAAATAGAGTACAAAGTTAATAAAGAAAATTTGTTTTGGAGGATTTGGCACAGTGAAAAGAAGTAACCTCTCTACCGAAAAATAAAATTACATCTTATCCATAGCATTATCCGAAGATTTTTTTTAATTTGATCTCAAATACAACCGTAATACTGTATGGCTATTTATTTTAAAGGTTTCTACGTTGAATTTACTTAACAAAATCGCAACTTTCTCTTTGGCAGTTTTATTTTTTGCCTGTAATGCTACGAAAGTCAGCATGAAATCCGTGTATCGAAAATTGAATGAGTCGCCAGTATTTGTTCATAATCATACAGGATTTTCGCTGTATGATATTTCTGAAAAGAGAACGCTTCTCGAACATAATGCAGACCGCTATTTTATTCCCGCTTCCAATACGAAATTGTTCACTTTTTATGCAAGTCTAAAGCTATTAGGTGACTCAATTCCTGCCTTTCACTATCAAACTTCGGGTGATTCTCTAATTCTTTGGGGAACGGGCGACCCTTCGTTTCTAAATCCTGATTTACCCAAAAGTAAAGCCTTTGACTTTTTGAAAAATCGTCCTGAAAAACTTTATTTTTCTAATGATAATTTTACGGGTTCTTTTTTCGGAAATGGGTGGTCTTGGGATGATTATAACGATTATTATGCCGCCGAGATTTCTTCTTTCCCAATTCATGGAAATATAGTCCGATTTACTGGAAATAAAGAAAATACGCTTAAAGTTATCCCAAATTTCTTTTCAGAAAAAACGTATAATTGGTCAAAGTCTGCAACGTTCTCGGTTCAACGAGATTTGGGAGCGAACCTTTTTAGCTATCCCGCAGGAAAAGCAATTCATCCAAATTATGAGCAAGATGTACCCTTCAAAACGGGTGTTGAAGTGATAACGGCTTTACTGACCGATACCCTAAAAAAAGAGGTGATTTTAATAAATAAACCTTTAGAAAAAACCGCCAAGATATTTTACAGTCTCCCTGCGGATTCGCTCTATAAACGGATGCTTCATGTGAGTGATAATATGATTGCAGAACAGCTTATGTTATTAAATTCCAATGCTTTGAGCATTGACCTAAATGCAGAAATAAGCATTGATTCCGTAAAGAAAAAATATCTATTTGACTTGCCCGATTCCCCAAAATGGGTAGATGGTTCGGGGCTTTCGAGGCAGAATCTTTTCACGCCACGTTCAATTGTAGCGTTACTTAATAAAATCTATGAAATTGTTCCTGAAGAAAGGCTTTTCAAGCTCCTTCCCGCCGCTGGAAAATCCGGGACTTTAAAAAATTTAATGAAAACCGATAACCCATTTATATTCGCCAAATCTGGGTCTTTAAATAATAATTACTGTTTAAGTGGATTTTTAACTACCAAGAAAGGTAAGACGTTGATTTTTAGTGTGATGAATAATAATTTCGTAAACTCAACCTCCGATATTCGTAAGGAGGTAATTAAGATTTTACAGGAAATTCATGATAATAATTAGTGTTTATGTGTCAAGATTTAAATAATTTTGACACACGCAAGATTTATGAGTAGATAAATAATTTTTAATCAACCCATCAATTTAAGAACATGAAGTCTTTAATTCTTATCATCGGAATGTGCTTGGCTTCGCTGTCGATGTTGGCACAAGAACAATTATACTTTAATCCGCTTTATGTGCCATTTACAGATACAACTTTGGTTTATATACCCAGAGATTATTTGATGACATCGGATAAAAAATATCCTGTAATATTTCTCCTACACGGTTATGGGGCAACTTATCGTCAGTGGAATACTATTATTAATGTGCAGAAATATGCCGATGCCTATGGGTTCATCATTGTTTGTCCAGATGGATTGAAAGACTCGTGGTACATTAATAGTCCTCGCAAGCAAATGAGTAAATTTGAAGACTTTTTTTTTAAGGATTTATACCCCACCATCAAGAAAAAATACCGAGTTGAAGATGAACAAATTTTTATTACGGGAATATGTTCAGGTGGACACGGAGCGTTAAATTTATTTTCAAAGAGACCAGAGCTTTTCAGAGCGGCAGGCAGTTCAGGGGGAGTTTTGGATTTGAGTGTAGAATCGGCAAATGCCAGTTTGCAGAATATTTTGGGGTCGGGAGAAGGAAATGTTTTACGGAAATTTTCAGTAATTCAAAATGTTGGTAGATTAGCAGCTTCGCAAAAAGAAATCATTTTCGATTGTGGTACCGAAGACGTTAATTATGAAGCAAACAACGATTTTAGAAGACGTTGCGACGAATTAAAAGTTAAAGCAACTTACATTTCACAGCCTGGGAAAAACGAAAAATCTTATTGGCAAAGAGCGATAAAAGTACAATTTGATTTTTTTAAACGAATTGTACGGGATATTTAGAAGACTAAATTATAATTCTTTTTTTGAAACGAAACCGATTGCTGAAAAGTAGTCGGTTTTTTTATTGCTTATCACTTAAAGTTCTCAAATGTTTTGGGTCGGATAATCTTACAATCTCTTTTTTTGCGAATTTTACTAACCATAATCCTACAAAATCTCCTTTTTTACGAAATGATAAACTATCTAATTTCGCTTCTTTTCCAATTGCCTCAATTCTGAGCTTTTTGAGTTTGTCAAATTGTTCGTTCATAACAATTGGGGCTGTATAAAAATACAACATTTCATCATCTGATTTTTGGATATTGTCAATTTGAGGTAAGTGTTTTTCGGCATTATATTGATAAGCATCCAAAATTCCATTAACTTTTTTTCCAAATCCCAATTTCTGTAAATTTACAGGATTACCCGTAATGATTTCTACTCGATAAGTCTTTGATAATGAATCAATCAGTGATTTATTATCAAGGGTTGTAAGCAGATTTTTATTTAAAGAATCTACGATTGTTTTCCCCCATTCATCTACTTGGGCGTTAAATTGGGCGGGTGTAATTCGTTTAACCTCACGTTCATGGAGTTCTTTTACTGCTTGTCGGGTGTCTATTCTTTTACTAAAATCACAACTATTTAATAGTAAACAAATAGTAGTTATCAATAAACAATAAACCGTAAACAGTAAATCTTTAGCCTTAATTTGGTTTTTTATGTAATTGTTCATAATTGAATTTTATGTAACCTAAATAAACTGTCTTTTCTATGTGTTTGCAAAGATACTCGAACCTTGTAGTTTTTAAAACAGAAAATCCGTAACTATTCATTACGACTTCTCAACTCAAAATTATTCTAAAAGGTTTTATTAAATTACCATCTTCTACCTCTGCCATAACCACGTCCACCACCATAACCCCCACGCCGTGGAGACGGATAATATCTTGGCACAATCACCACGGGCGGGGAATAACGATATGGGCGTGGATATCCATAACTATATCCATAATTCGGGCGATTATGTCTGTACCCATTACTGTATCCATATCCACTACGCACATAAGTAGGTCTACACGAATCCATTAAAAGTGTAAGACTGATTAATAAAGTCAATATTACAAAAGTTTTATTCACTCTCTTTTTCATAACCTTCTTTATTTAAACATTTTTTAATTAGAAAACATTTTAAGATAAAGGTTTAAAAAACGGTAAAACTATTTACGCAGGTATCTGAATATAAGACAAGAACCTTTTAATTCACCCCTATTCGGTAAAAAGTTTTTTCGTATCTTTGCACCCTGATTTTGATTTGTCATACCGACTATCTCCAAAATACAAATTACGAAATCCATTATCATGTTAGAACAATTAGAAGCCATTAGTGAACGATTTAACGAAGTTGCTCAGCAAATAACGCAACCCGAAATCGTTTCGGATATGAATAAATACAAGGTCATAAGTAAGGAATATAAAGACCTTGAAAAAATCGTTAATCAATATAAAGAATACCAAAACGTTTTATCGAACATTGATTCTGCCAAAGACGTAATTGCCACTGAAAAAGACGAAGATTTCAGAGATATGGCAAAGGGTGAATTGGATGAACTAAATCCCGAAAGAGACCGACTGGAAGCTCTTTTGAAGGAAATGCTCATTCCAACTGACCCCGATGATTCACGAAATATTATTATGGAAATTCGGGCTGGAACGGGTGGCGATGAAGCTGGTATTTTTGCGGGAGATTTATTTAGAATGTACCAACGTTTCTGTGCAAATCAAGGCTGGCAATTCCAGATTATTGATTTTACCATGGCATCTTCGGGTGGTTACAAAGAAATCGTGGCAAATATTCAAGGCGAAGATGTGTATGGGAAAATGAAATTTGAGTCGGGAGTGCATCGTGTTCAACGTGTACCCGCAACAGAATCTCAAGGAAGAATTCATACTTCAGCGGCAACAGTGGCGGTTTTGCCAGAAGTGGATGAAGTAGATGTTCAAATTAATATGAACGATATTCGGAAGGATACTTTTTGTTCTTCGGGTGCGGGTGGACAGTCGGTAAATACTACGTATTCAGCCGTGAGAGTAACTCACTTACCTTCGGGATTGGTGGTTCAGTGTCAAGATGAGCGTTCACAAATCAAGAATTTTGATAAGGCGATGACCGTTTTACGTTCTCGTTTGTATGAAATTGAAAATGCAAAAAGGAGTGAAGCCATTGCAGGAAATCGCCGTTCGATGATTGGTTCGGGCGACCGTTCTGATAAAATTCGTACTTATAATTATCCCCAAGGTCGAGTAACGGATCACAGAATTGGTCATACCGTTTATAATCTTCCCGTAGTAATGGATGGAGAAATTGGTGATTTTATTGACCAATTACGGATTGCTGAGAATGCTGAGAGATTGAAGGAAGGAGCGGTTTAAGAGATTTATTTTTCGATTATTGATGTTCGATTATTGATGTTGGTTATGTACTCTAAAGGAGTTTCTAACATCAAAAACCGAACATCAAAATCTACCCAATATTCAAAGATTTCTCCAACTTAAAGGAAAAAGTCGTCCCTTTTTCAGGTTTAGATACCACCGAAATCTTCGTTCGATGTGCCTGTAAAATATGTTTTACAATGGCTAAACCTAATCCAGAAGAACCATCTGTTCGACTTCTGGCTTTATTAACTCGGTAGAAACGTTCAAAAATTCTATTTAAATGTTCTGAAGCAATGCCTGGACCATCGTCTCGGATTGATATTTTAAAGTCTTTTTTCTCCTCCTCAAAAATCACCCAAATAGTACCGTTTTCATGACCGTACTTAATCGCATTTTCTATCAAATTTGTCATCACCTGCCCAATTCGTTGAGCATCTGCCCGAACAAAAATGGTAGGTTGAGGAGCTTTAATGAGCATTTTTGTATTTTTAGAAAGGGCTTTGTTTTCTAATTGTTCAAAAACTTCCTTTGTAATTTGCTGAATATCAATGCGACCAGGATTCATCTTAATATCACCTGTTTCCATCTGTGAAAGCGTCAGTAAATCTTTTACCAAAATATCCAAACCATCTAAACTTTTGGCGGCTTTTTGGAGAAATCTCTCTCGAACATCTTCATCATCCATTGCCCCATCTAAAAGTGTATGAACAAATCCTTGAGCAGCAAAAATGGGTGTTTTTAACTCATGAGAAACATTGGCAAGAAATTCACGACGGTATTTTTCCAACCTTTTTAACTCAGTAACTTCTTGTTCTTTTTTAGAAACATAGACGAAAAGTTCATCATTTAATTTTCTAAGAGGGTTATTATCCTTCTGTAATTTCTTTCTGGTTACACCAAAATCCTTCATTTTTAAGCGATTAATGGAGTCATACATTTTATTGATTTCCTGAAAAACCAAATAGTCCAATACGAAATAAATTAATAAACCCGCAATGGCTAACGAAGACGTAAAACTAACAAATATGATGTTTGCGTTCGTTTCGGGCAGAAACCAAAGAAATGTTGTTGTGAATATCGAAATAGATATTGCTAATAAAAAAGCTAAAAGTTTGGGATTTAATATCATGGTCTGTAATACGATGCTTCTGCATCGTAAATACGAAATTACGAAAATATTACTGCTGATTCGGACGCATCATATTACAATTTTGTTAAACCTCATATAACCTATCCCAAATGATTATTTCGTATCTTTACACTTTATAAAAATCCGAACGAAATTGTCGTCTTAAATAATATGGAATTAAATCAATTAACCGCCATTTCCCCCATTGATGGGCGTTACCGCAAGCAAGTAGAAAACCTTGCTCCTTATTTTTCAGAATTTGGATTAATCAAATATCGAGTTCGTATAGAAATTGAATATTTCATTTCGCTTTGCGAAATTCCTTTGCCTCAATTAGAAAATATTAATAAATCATTATTTGCCTCATTACGAGAGATTTATACTGATTTTTCAGAAGCCGATGCTCTTTGGATTAAGGAAAAAGAACGTGAAACCAATCACGATGTAAAAGCGGTTGAATATTTCATAAAATATAAATTAGAGAAGTTTGGAATTGAGCAATACTTAGAATTTATCCATTTTGGATTAACTTCTCAGGATGTTAACAATACTGCGATTCCTTTGTCATTAATGGAGGCAATGAATGATATTTTAATTCCCAAAATAAATGAAATAATTGCCCGTATAGCTGAATTAGCCGTAGAATGGAAAGACATTCCGATGTTAGCTCGCACGCATGGACAGCCAGCCTCACCTACTCGTTTAGGTAAAGAATTTCAAGTGTTTGTGGAAAGAATGGAACGCCAATTGGATTTATTAAAAACCATTCCACACTCAGCAAAATTTGGAGGTGCAACGGGTAATTTCAATGCTCATACAGTGGCATATCCAGAAATTTCATGGGTTGATTTTGGGAATAAGTTTGTAAAATCTATGGGTTTAGTTCGTAGTAAATATACCACGCAGATTGAGCATTACGACAATATGGCGGCTTTAATGGATAATCTTAAACGTTTGAATAACATTGTATTAGACCTTGATCGTGATGTTTGGACGTATGTCTCAATGGGTTATTTCAAGCAAAAAATAAAGGCGGGCGAAGTGGGTTCATCAGCAATGCCACACAAAGTAAATCCGATTGATTTT
Organism: Arcicella sp.; assembly: GCA_025356745.1. GTDB lineage: Bacteria > Bacteroidota > Bacteroidia > Cytophagales > Spirosomataceae > Arcicella. The sequence continues at coordinate 574 of JANXRS010000354.1, read as the reverse complement.
GAAAATTCAGAAGGAAATGTGGGAATTGCTAATGCTTTGTATGAATTCTTAGCGGCAAAACTACCTGTTTCAAGATTGCAAAGAGATTTAACAGATTCAACCGTTTTAAGAAATTTGGGCGTACCAATCGCTCATCAAATGATTGCTTTGACAGCTTTGTTAAGAGGTTTGAACAAATTAGAACTTAATCAAGAAGCTATCAATAACGATTTGGATGATAATTGGGCGGTAGTCTCCGAAGCAATTCAGACCATTTTAAGACGTGAAAATTATCCACAACCTTACGAAGCCTTGAAAGCACTGACTCGTAAAAACGATAAAATTACTGAAAAAACTATCGCAGAATTTATTGATAATTTGGATGTTAGTGATAAAATCAAATATGAATTGAAAAGAATTACACCATTTAATTATTTAGGGGTTTTGGAGTAAATTTTACAGGTTCAACGCATTTAAAAGTACAATAAAACTGCTTGGAAAAATACAAATTGAGCTTATTTTGGATAATGAAAAAAGATTCAATTTAAGATAAAACCTAAAAATGAAGTATTTATGTTAACATAAACCTAAAACC
>JANXRS010000351.1 GCA_025356745.1 Arcicella sp. | reverse complement strand
GGTTTTAGGTTTATGTTAACATAAATACTTCATTTTTAGGTTTTATCTTAAATTGAATCTTTTTTCATTATCCAAAATAAGCTCAATTTGTATTTTTCCAAGCAGTTTTATTGTACTTTTAAATGCGTTGAACCTGTATTTCTCACTTGAAATTCAAAATTTGAATTTAATTTTCGATTAAAATAAAAGAAAGAAACGGTAATAGAAATGATGCAAATAATGGGTAATATTTGAGCTAAATCAGTCAAAAAACTTAACCAAGAGGTGTTTTGAGTTCCGAAATTTTGGTAAATCAAGATAAAAACTGTTGCTAAGTATCCACTAAAATCTGCCAGATAAAACAAAAAACCTACATTCGCTTTTTCTTTTAAAACGGCCAATAAACGGTCAAATAACATCCCGTTGTAGGGGACATACGCCATGTAAAGCCCAATTCCCAAAAATACTGTCCAGCCGAAAGAATTAATTGCACGATTCTGAAATGAAATCGTTGAAATCAGAATTATTAAACATCCTACAAGAATCATAAGATGATTTAAGTAAAATGCCATTTTATGGTCTTTTACGAAATACATTAAAGCAGTTAAAATGCAAATTACTAAACCAATTAAAGACTCTGTTTTGGTGAAAATTGAGGCATCCACAACGCCCATTTCTTGCCAAATTTCCACCCCAAAATTATCCCGAATGTCTCTTAAAATTGTCATTAATACATAAACGATAATTAGGGAGATTAATCCAAAACCATATTTTTTAAGAAAATCTTTGCGAGTATTTGCATTCATGGGTAAGCGAACTGAACGCTCTTTTCGGTCTATTTTCGTTGGTTCGGGGGCAATAGACAAGGCATAAACAGAAATGAGTAATAAGGGAAAGAAAATTAATCCCGTCCAAAATGGCATCCAGTATTCATTTATTCCACTATTGATGATATACTTACCCATTGATTTTACAATACCCGATGAAACAATAAAACTAATGGCTAAACCAGCACCTAAAATTTCAGTAATTTCTCGACCTTCCAAAAAACTAAAAACTAGTCCGTAAACCATTCCCAAGCAAAGTCCATTCAAAAACATAAAAATACAATTGTAGGGAGGTTTAATTAAAGCAAAAAATAACAAGTTTATTCCTGCAAAAGCAATCATCAACAAAATGTTTTTGGCTCTTTTTTGTGGTAAAACTTCTGATACTATCTTTATTCCCAATCCCTTAGCAGTGGCATATCCCAGCACTTGAGCAATAACTAAAACGATTTTATAATCAACGCCCCAAAGCGTAATACCTTGAAAATCTGCCGCTGTGAATGGTTTTCTGAAGGCATACATACAGAAATAAGTGCTGAATCCCGCCACTCCTAAATAAAAGGCTATGAAGTGTTGAGATTGTTTTTGAAGAAAGTTTTGCATTTTTTTCATGATAATTTTTTGCCCACAATGTTAATGACAAAACTTCCTAAAATCAGGGCTTTACAATGTGTTAACCATAATTTAACGTATAATTAAAATTTGAAAATTATCTTTGAAAAAAACTCGTAGAAAATGTCACCAATAGAATTAATAGTTTTCGACATGGCTGGAACAACTATTCAAGACCGCCATGAAGTAGAAATGTGTTTCCTGGAAGCAGCTTCTCACACAGGATTAGCTGTTACACCCGAACGGGTTTTGGCACTACAAGGCTATTCTAAAATATACGTTTTTGAACTTCTTTGGACAGAAATGATTGGAGAAAAACACCCTGATTTGAAAGAGTTTGTCAATAATTCATACCAAACATTTTGTGAAATTTTAGAAAATCATTATCTCAAACATGATATTTATCCCACCGAAGGCTGTTTAGAAATCTTTGATTATTTAAAATCGAAAAATGTCAAAATTGCTCTTACAACGGGTTTTTATCGAAAAGTTACCAATATTATTCTGGGTAAATTAGGCTGGCTCGAAGGGTTAAATTCCCAATATATAGGAAATAAAAATACAGTAATTCAAGTATCTATCGCCTCGGATGAGGTTTTGAAAGGTCGCCCAGAGCCCTTAATGATTCAAAAAGCCATGAAATTGCTGAATGTACATGATAGTAGCAGCGTAATTAATATCGGCGATACTCCTTCTGATTTAAAATCAGGCATTAGGGCAGGTTGCAGAATGTCTTTGGGAGTTACTAATGGTACACATATCCGCTCTCAATTGAGTATCCACAGAAATGACGGATTGTTGAGTAATATATCCGAATTAAAGAAATTTATAAAAAATACTGACCACAAATTGAACTATGAAAAAATATGATTTAATTGTTGTTGGAGCAGGTAATTTAGGCACTTTTCATGCCTACCACGCTTTATTGAAAGGCAAGTCCGTTCTGATGATTGAAAAAGATTCTGAACCGATTGAAGCAACGGTCCGTAATTTTGGGCAAATTGTACCTTCTGGTCAAGCTCTTGAAAATTGGTTTGAATATGGTCGTGAATCATTGGCTATTTACAAAAATATTCAAACAAAATTTGATATTACCGTTCGGCAAAATGGCACCTATTATTTTGCTTCAGACGACCAAGAAATGAGTCTGTTGGAAGAAACCAGAGCTTTGTTCAAATTACAAAATTATCCTTCAACTTTATTAAATCGAAAATCGTGCTACCACCGTTTTCAGAATCTCAATACTGATTATTACAAAGGTGGATTATTCTTTCCCGAAGAGATTTCAGTTGACCCCCGAACGATGGTTCATCGGGTTAGACAATTTTTAATTCAAGATTTTGGACTTGAGTTTTTGAATAATACTGTGGTCAAAAATTGCGATACAGAAAACGGCATTTGTAAAGTTCAAACATCTGATAATCAACTATTTTACGCTGAAAAAATAGCGATTTGTAGTGGGTATGAATTAAAAATTTTATTTCCCGAAATATTCAAACAAAGTCAAATGAAGGTCTGTAAACTCCACATGATGCAGACCTTTCCAATGCCTGAAATGAAACTTGACGGAAATATTCTATCGGGACTTTCTATTCGAAGGTATGATAGTTTCAAATCTTGTATTTCCTATAATAATCTAGTTACCCCCGAATGGCAAAAGCCCTATCAACAATGGGGAATTCATATTTTATTTAAGCAAGCTATGAATGGTTCAATCATCATTGGCGACTCGCATGAGTACGCAAATGTGGATGAAAATGCCAAACTTCCAATTAGTATTGACATGGAAATCAATGAATTAATTTTGAAAGAAGCTAAAAGAATGATGACTTTACCAAATTGGAAAATTCAGAATTATTGGGCAGGATATTATGCACAAGCTGCCAACGACGGAGTTTTTGAACATGATATTGCTCAAAAAATTTATATCTCGACAGGAATTGGAGGAAAAGGAATGACAACTGGGGCAGGATATAGCAGAAAACGAATTGAGGATATTTTTAGTTAAAAATGCGTTATCACTGCTTTTCCGTCAATAATTTTTATGAGTCTTTGTCTTTAAAATCTCTAAGAATTCTTAAATAAATATTGTAGTTCAAGGGAGAATTTGTATTGAGCGAATTCTCCCTTGAATTAATTTTTCTGATTGTTGTTTGTCACGTATAACGCTTAATAATATGAAGTCGTTTGCAAAAATAATGGTAAGAGTACCAAAATTAATAGTACATCACTTCAATAATTCCATTTCTAAAGCCATAATCATCTCGTCAGCATTATCCATAACCTTAGAAATCACTCCTTTTTTACTAAGAATAAGATGCGTTGGAAAACTGTAAATTTTTAATTTTTCTTCGAAATATTGTTCTGAAACAGGAACAACAGCATAATTAAATTTTGTCTTTTTCAGAAATTGTTTCAATTTTTCTTCATCGTCATACGATAAACTAATGAAAACCACATCTTTTTGATTACGATATTTCTCTACGATTTTATTCAATTTAGGCATTTCTTTAACGCACATAAAACAGTGAATAAACCAACATTTCAAGACGACAATCATCCCTTTCGTTGTTTCTGGATTATAAATTTTTCCATTCAAATCTGTAAAGTTAAAATCAGGGATTGGTTTACCTTCCATTTTGAAATATTGATAGTGAGTATCCGCAAATCGTTTCATGTTTGTACCAATACTTACATCCGCTTGGGCATCTAATTTGTACAGTTTATATTTCAACGTTGAATCAGAAGTTATCAATTTGAAAGTTACATATTTCCCAGAAGTCAAAGATTTTAAGAAATTCTCTCTATCAATCACCTCTGAATGTTCATTAAGGGCAGTATAATTTGCTGTAAGATTGATATTATAACTGTTATAAGTCCACCATGTAAGAAAATTTTTGAGTATGACCTCTGGCTTGGCGTTTAGTTGCTCAATAGGTTTTGAACAAGAAATGCCGTTTAAAAGTATTAAAAAGCATAAAAAAACATTTATTGATTTCATAGATTACGGTTGGTTTTAAAAAATATTTCAAGATTTTAGATTTATCAAATATAATAAAAATACTCGTACTTTTAATTCTTATGTAAAAACACAAAATGCTGATTCCAAACATAATTTAGAATCAGCATTTTGTATTTATTAAATCTTATTTATCCTTAAAACCGCCACCTCACAAAAGCCTCCATAGCTTGATATTCCGCAAGCCCCAAGGTATTATACAAATTAGCAGTATTGCTATTTCTGTCCTCGGCACGTTGCCAAAATTCACGAGCATCCGTTCCTTGAAATGGCACACCATCTTTCTGTGATTGGTGCTTAAAAATACCGTATCTTTTCTTTAAAACTTGGTCAGGCGACATCGGAACTGCCATTTCT
>JANXRS010000189.1 GCA_025356745.1 Arcicella sp. | reverse complement strand
TTGTTTTCCCAGTTCCACGCCCCATTGGTCAAAACTAAACACATTCCAGATAACACCTTGAACGAAAATTTTGTGTTCATACATCGCTACCAAACTTCCTAATGTTCTGGGAGTTAGCAATTTAAACATAATTGAATTCGTTGGACGATTACCCGTAAATACTTTGAAAGGGGCTAATTCATTAATTTCTGCTTGAGATTTTCCTGCTTTTACTAACTCTTCTTCTACAACTTCACGAGTTTTTCCGTTCATCAAAGCTTCTGTTTGGGCAAAGAAATTCGATAATAACATTTGGTGATGTTGCCCAATTGGATTGTGTGAAATGGCAGGAGCAAGGAAATCCGCAGGAATTAATTTTGTTCCTTGATGAATCAGTTGATAAAATGCGTGTTGTCCATTGGTGCCAGGTTCTCCCCAAATAATGGGTCCTGTTTGATACGATACTTGCTTTCCATCACGTCCAACTTGCTTTCCGTTTGATTCCATATCTCCCTGTTGGAAATACGCCGCAAAACGGTGCATATACTGGTCGTAAGGCAAAATTACTTGGGTATCTGCTCCGTGAAAATTATTATACCAAATTCCTAAAAGCGCTAAAATTACAGGAATATTTTCATTAAAATTTGCCGTCCGAAAATGTTTATCCATCGCATGAGCTCCTTCCAAAAGTTCAATGAAATTTTCATAACCAACTGATAATGAAATAGATAATCCAATTGCCGACCAAAGTGAATATCGTCCACCAACCCAATCCCAGAAGCCAAACATATTGATAGGGTCAATTCCGAAAGCCGTAACTAATTTTTCGTTGGTTGAAAGTGCCACAAAATGTTTCGCCACATCCTCCGCAGAACCTCCATTATCAATAAACCAATCACGAGCAGAATTGGCGTTCGACATCGTTTCCTGAGTCGTGAAAGTTTTGGAAGCAATTAAAAATAAGGTTGTTTCTGGATTGATTTTCTTCAAAACTTCCGCAATATGCGTACCGTCCACATTAGATACAAAATGTAGATTTAAATGGTTTTTATAAGGTTTTAATGCCTCAGTAACCATAACAGGACCCAAATCCGAGCCGCCAATGCCAATATTAACAACATCCGTAATTGCTTTTCCAGAATATCCTTTCCAATTACCCGAAATAACCTTTTCAGAAAAGCCTTTCATTTTTTCTAAAACCGCATTGATGTCAGGCATAATATTGTTTCCATCAACGGCAATTGGTGAATTAGACCGATTTCGTAAGGCTGTATGAAGCACAGCACGGTTTTCCGTTTGGTTAATGACATCACCCGTAAACATTCGTTCGATGGCATCATCCAATTCACATTCATTAGCCAAAGCTACTAATATAGCCTTCGTTTTTTCAGTGATAAGATTTTTAGAATAATCTAATAAAATATCTTCAAAACGGACTGAAAATTTATCAAAACGTTCAGTATCGTTTACAAAAAGGTTTTTTATAGTAGTATCAGCAATTTCTGCTTTGTGTTTTGTAAGCAAAGAAAAAGCGTGTGTTTGATTAAAAGGGACAGATTTTAACATGATTAACTTTTATATAAATATATGAAATTCAAAATTACAAAAGAGAATGGAAAAATGCCATTTTGGTTAATTTTTACTTTTAAATTAATTATTACAGAAAATTATTTACACAAAAAAAGAGACGGCTACAAAACCGTCTCTTTCCATATATAAAACTTACGAAATTAATTCCTAATAGTACTTTTCTTCAACCAAATAATTCTTAACATAATCCAAAACGCCTTCCTCTAAAGTATGAAAAGGACGTTCGTAACCAATTGATTTTAGCTTCGACATATTGGCTTCGGTAAAGTATTGGTATTTGCCTCTGATATCTTCGGGCGTATCTATAAATGAGATAGATTCCTCATTACCAAGAGCTTTGAAGGTGTTTTTCACTAAATCCATGAATGTTCTTGCCTTCCCTGAACCTAAATTATAAATGCCTGAATTTCTGCGGTGGTGCATTAAAAATAGACAAACTTCTACTACGTCTTTCACATAAACAAAATCTCTCATTTGTTCACCATCCTTAAAATCTGGATTGTGTGAACGAAATAATTTCATACCACCCGTCTTTTTTATTTGGTTGAAAGTGTGCCAAATTACCGAAGCCATACGATTTTTATGAAATTCATTGGGTCCATAAACGTTAAAGAATTTTAAACCCGCCCAAAAGAAAGGTTGCTCTTCTTGTTTCAAAGCCCAAATATCAAAATCATTTTTGGAGTCTCCGTAAGGATTTAAAGGCTTTAATTGTGGAATTAAAGATTCATTATCGTCATAGCCATTTTCACCCAAACCATAAGTAGCAGCCGAAGAAGCGTAAACCAATGGAATTTGATAATCGTGACACTTTTTCCAGATTTTTTTCGAATAATTGAGATTTAATCTATTGAAAATTTCAATGTCAAACTCAGTCGTATCCGTTCTGGCTCCGATATGAAAACAAAATTCAACCTCTTGATTATTGGCTTCCAACCACTCAAAAAAGTGTTCTCTATCCACTCGTTCTTGGATTTTTTTGCCATCAAGATTTTTGTTTTTCTGTTCGTCAGAAAAATCATCAACTGCAATAATATAATTAAAATTGTCTTGATTTAAGCGTTGAATCAAGCAACTTCCGATAAACCCTGCGGCACCAGTAACAATAATCATAAAAGAGTGGAGTAAAATTGTATTTATGGGTGATAGGAAAATATTAAAAACAATCAAAATTATCATTAAGTTTTGAATTAAACTATACACGATATTTTGAAAAAATATAAATTTTCCAAGAATTACTGAGTTTCTCTGCCCATAAAATAATACAATTCTTTTTTGAGTACAATAAACCATGACAAATCGCTGTTTTATTCCAAATTCAAATTAGTAGTTTCTGACGAAGATGAATATATTATTTTTTTGAGAATTGAAATCGTTGTAATTTTGTGAGTAAGATTAGTTAAGTTGAAGAACCGCTAATTTTAATACATATTTATGGGATTTGTTGCTAATGTTTTCCCAGCAAATCCTCCACATTTTAAACACTGAAAACAATGGTTTACGTAAGTCGTAAAGAACATTTCAATGCCGCTCACAGGCTATACAATCCAAACTGGACTGAAGAAAGAAATCAAGAAGTTTTTGGACCTTGTTCAAATATTAATTGGCACGGACATAATTTCGAACTTATCGTCACGGTGAAAGGAAACCCCGATCCTGATACTGGTTTTGTTATCGACCTTAAAGTTTTAGGAGATATTATTAAGCAGGAAATTATCGAAAAGGTCGATCATAAAAATCTTAATCTTGACGTGGATTTTATGCAAGGTAAAATGGCAAGTTGTGAAATTTTTGTCATGGAAATCTGGAAAATACTCGCTCCACAAGTTGCAGAAGCATCAAAAACTGCCAAATTGCACAGTCTTCAATTATTTGAAACACAGAAAAATTTTGTAGAGTACTTTGGGGAGTAGTTATTAGTTGCCTGTTATTGGTACTTTCCAAGAATTGATTTATCTATGATAAGTAATCAGTAACTAATAACCACTAACCAACAACTAAAGAATGAAATACTATATTATCGCAGGGGAACGTTCGGGGGATTTGCATGGCTCGAATTTGATAAAGGGAATTTGTAAGCATGACCCCGATGCACAAATACGTGCATGGGGTGGAGATATGATGCAAGAAGCTGGTGCTGAGATAGTTAAACATTATCGTGAGTTGGCTTTTATGGGTTTTTTTGAGGTAATAAAGAATCTGCCGACTATTCTTGGGTTTCTTTCGTTCTGCAAAAAAGATCTTAAAAACTTCCAA
>JANXRS010000187.1 GCA_025356745.1 Arcicella sp. | reverse complement strand
ATTGAGTTAATGGGCGATAAATTATCCTCAAAACATACCGTTGCCAAGTACAATATTCCAATGGTGCCAGGTACTCCAGATGCAGTTACGGATAGAGATGAAGCCAAGCAAAAATCAAAAGAAATTGGTTATCCTGTTCTGATAAAAGCCTCCGCAGGTGGTGGTGGAAAAGGAATGCGAGTAGTAGAAAATGAAGCAGATTTTGATGAGCAAATGGACAGAGCCGTTTCGGAAGCAATTACGTCTTTTGGGAATGGTGCAGTTTTCATTGAAAAATACATTACTGCTCCAAAACATATTGAAATTCAGGTACTTGGCGATAAACATGGCAATGTTGTTCATCTTTTTGAGAGAGAGTGTTCTATTCAAAGACGACATCAAAAATTGGTTGAAGAAGCTCCTTCGGCGGTGCTTACCCCTAAGATTCGTGAAGCAATGGGTCAATGTGCCGTGATGGTAGCAAAGGCTTGTAATTATTATGGTGCGGGAACGGTAGAGTTTATTGTAGATGAAAATTTAGATTTCTTTTTCTTGGAAATGAATACTCGCCTACAAGTGGAACATCCTGTTACTGAGCAGATTACGGGCATTGACTTGGTAAAAGAAATGATTTTAATCGCCGAAGGAAAACCACTTTCTTTCAAACAAGAAGACTTGAAAATTAATGGTCATGCCATGGAAATTCGGGTTTGTGCCGAAGACCCACGCAATAATTTCCTACCCGATGTGGGAACGCTTCATACTTACGTACGCCCGCAAGGCAATGGTGTTCGGGTAGACGATGGTTTTGAACAAGGAATGGATATTCCGATTTATTAGGACCCGATGATTGCCAAATTAATCACCTACGGAAAAGACCGAAATGAGGCAATTGAAAAGATGATTCGGGCAATTGATGAATTTAAAATCTCTGGTATCGAAACGACTTTACAATTCTGTAAATTCGTGATGAAACATGAGGCTTTTCTTTCGGGAAATTTTGATACTCGATTTATTGGACTTTATTTTACCCCCGAAAAATTGGATGAAATGGAAAATAAAGAGGAGGAAATGGTTGCGGCAGTTTTGTCAAGCTATTTATTAAATCATAAAAAAATAGTAAATTCGTCAGCTTCAACGATTGGCGTTGCTTTGCAAGAGAGTTCTTGGAAGGCTAATCGGAAGAATTATAGATAATTATCTCTTAAATTAAAAACAAAAACAATGGCTTTTAACGACCGATTAAATTCAGCAAAACAATCAACTATGGGTTTTTTCAGAAAACTATTTATTGGACTTCTAGTAATTGCCTTATTGGGAGTATTCGTAACATTTTTATCAACCCAAATGGCTTATTCTGAAGGGGATAGAGCGGGTGTTGTTTCTAAATTGTCTAAAAAAGGATACATTTTCAAAACTCAAGAAGGAGAATTGAATGTTGGAGCTCAAGGACAAGTTGGTAATATGGTGAGCAACTTATGGCAATTTACGGTTGAATCAGGAAATGAGAAATTATCGAAAGATATTGAAGATGCCATGACAAGTGGAAGGCGAGTAAAACTTCATTACGAACAACGATACATGAAATTTTCTTGGATGGGTGATACGGAGTATTTTGTTACGAAAGTAGATGCGGCACAGTAATTTAGTTTTTATTTTTGAGGTGTGATTTTTGTTGAATAAAAATCACACCTCGAAAACTACACATCATACGTTAGTTATCTTATAACGAAAGCGTTGATAATACCTCATTCATATTTCTAACTGCGATTGCAGATTTTGCGAAAGCTGCTTGCTCTTCTTCGTTCAATTGATAGTCAATGATTTTCTCCCATCCAGTTCTTCCTAACACAACTGGAACTCCCATACAAATATCTGATTGACCATATTCGCCTTCTAAATATACTGAACAAGGAATTACTCTTTTCTCATCACGGATAATTGATTCAACTACCGCCATTGTTGCTGCACCAGGAGCATACCAAGCAGAAGTTCCTAATAAACCTGTTAACGTTGCACCACCTACCATTGTATCAGCCGCTACTTTCTTTAAAGTATCAGCATCTGCATAATTAGTAACAGGTGTTCCATTCCAAGTAGCTAAACGAGTCAAAGGAATCATCGTAGTATCTCCGTGTCCACCAATAACAGTTGCGTGTAAATCGTTTGGAGAAACATTCATTGCCAATGACAAATAACATTTAAAACGAGCTGAATCTAACGCACCACCCATACCAATAATACGATTTTTAGGTAATCCAGAGGCTTTTAATGCTAAGTAAGTCATTGTATCCATTGGGTTAGAAACAATCACAAAAATAGCATCAGGAGAATATTTTAAAATATTTTCAACAACGCTTTTCACGATACCAGCATTCACGCCGATAAGTTCTTCACGAGTCATACCTGGCTTACGTGGAAGACCAGAAGTAATCACAACAACGTCAGAATTTGCCGTTTTTGAATAATCATTTGTTACACCCGTAAAAGTAGTATCCCACCCTAAAATAGCAGCAGTTTGGAACATATCTAAAGCTTTTCCTTCGGCAAAACCTTCTCTAATATCAAGGATTACTACTTCGTCAGCTAATTCTTTTCTTACTATATTATCGGCAGTAGTAGCTCCAACAGCCCCTGCACCTACAACAGTTATTTTTGACATAATTTAAATTGAATTTATTTTTAATGAAATATGTTTATTCTTCGATACAAAAGTAAGTCATTTGTAAATTCAGAAAACATTTTTTTAGGGATTTATGAAAAATACTCAAAGAAATGTTGGTAAATTGAAATATAAAAGAACTTTGTTTAGATTAGATAAATAAAAAGCAATTTAAAAAATCTGTAAGTCATTAATCAACGTAGATTAAACTGTACGCCATAAACCATATCAAACAATGAATAAAGAAGATTTAATTACAAGAATTTTAAAATCATTTTTTTTTAAATCTGCCACCCGTAAAGCAGGTAAATACGCAGGTGGAGGATTAGCTATTTTAGAATTATTAAAAGAAGCACTAGCCAAAGCAAAAAATGTAGCAGGCGATGAAAATAAAGGAGTTGGTCAGCTATTACTTGATAAAATAACTACGTTAAGTAGAATGGTGAAGTGCTATTTTTCAGGTGAATATAGGATAATACCTTGGCGTTCAATTGTTAAAATTATTGCGGTTTTACTTTATTTCATTTCACCAATTGATGTAATTCCTGATTTTTTGCCTTTTATTGGCCTAACAGACGACTTAGCATTAACAGTATGGTTGTTTTCTTCATTGAAAGAAGATTTTGAAAATTTTGAAGCATGGGAACAAGGAAAATTCAAATAAAAAATAAATAAATATATAAATCATACGTATCTTTACGCAAATTAAATACTTAAAATACATGGAACTTAATTCAATTTATCTAATATTCAACATGGGAGCTCCAGAACTAATTTTAGTCGGATTAGCTATTTTGTTATTTTTCGGTGGTAAAAAATTACCTGAATTAATGAAAGGCTTAGGAAAGGGCATGAAGGAATTCAAAGAAGCCCAAAAGGACGTTACTGACCAAATTACAAAAGGTTTTGAGGACGAACCTGTAAAAAAATAATTTTAAGAAAACCTTATTGAAGCATAGTCAAGATGATAATATCCTCTTGACTATGCTTTTGTTTTATATGAAATATACCACATTAAAATCTATACAATCTGACCTTTACGCTGGGAAAATTACCTGCCGTCAATTAGTAGAATTTTATCTAAAAAACATTAAAGAAAAGAATGATAAACTCAATGCTTTTCTATCGGTTTATGAAGAGGAATCTCTTTTGAAAGCAGATGAAATAGATTTAAAAATTCAACATAAAAATGCAGGGAAATTAGCAGGTATGGTCTTGGGAATCAAAGATTTACTGTGCTATAAAGATCATCTCTCGCAAGCGGGAAGTAAGATTTTGGATGGATTTGAATCTCAATTTAATGCTACCGCCGTTCAACGAGTTTTGGATGAAGATGCCATCATTATTGGGCGACAAAATTGTGATGAATTTGGCATGGGTTCAACCAATGAAAATTCTGCTTTTGGACCTTGCTTGAATGAAATTGGTGAAAATCGTGTGGCTGGAGGTTCTTCAGGAGGTTCGGCAGTGGCAGTTCAAGCGGATATGTGTTTTGCTTCCTTGGGTACAGATACAGGAGGCTCTGTCCGTATGCCCGCTGGATTTTGTGGCTTAGTTGGCTTGAAACCTACTTATTCGAGAGTTTCACGTTGGGGATTAATTGCTTATGCTTCTTCATTTGATTGTATCGGTCCTATCACAAAAACGGTTGAAGATGCAGCCATTTTATTGGAAGTAATTGCTGGAAAAGATGAACAAGATAGTACCGTTTCAAATTTACCCGTTGAAGAATATTCAGCATTTAATATTGAGAAGAAAAAACTTAAAATTGGCTATCTGAAAGATGCCGTTGAAAGTGATGGATTGCAAGATGAAGTTAAGGCGGCAACACTGGCAAAATTAATAAACTTAAAAATTCAAGGGCATGAGGTTGAAGCGGTTGATTTTCCTTTGATAAAATCATTTTTACCAACCTACTATATCTTAACAACGGCGGAAGCAAGTTCAAATCTAAATCGTTTTGATGGTGTGAAATTTGGTCATCGAAGTTCGGAAGCAACGGATTTAATGTCGCTCTATAAAAAAACCCGATTTGAAGGTTTTGGAAAAGAAACCAAGAAAAGAATTATGTTAGGAACATTCGTTTTAAGTGCCAATTATTACGATGCTTATTATACAAAAGCCCAGAAAGTAAGGAGTTAATTAACTGTGAGTTAAGTGGTTAATT
>JANXRS010000180.1 GCA_025356745.1 Arcicella sp. | reverse complement strand
CCTAAAACCAGATTCAAATTTTCATCAATTTATTATTTCTGGCAAAATTACAGTTATAAAATTGTACTATTCATTGATTTTAAACTCAAAATTGCATTTTTAAATGCGTTCAACCTGATTCTTATCAGCTTTACAACGTTTAAATAAAGTTTACTCCTTTTGTTGTTAAATACTTCCAGACAAAGTTATCCATACACTTCTTCCAATGCCATTGATACCCGAACCATGCGTTCGATAATCGGCGTTGTTTATATTTTGGATGGATAGATTTATTGAATAATTCTTTTGTTCAAACCCTGAAAAAATATTGCTCGTAATCCAGCCTTTTGTCCCTTCTTTTCCAATTCTAATGTCATCTTTATCACCTTGTGCTAAACGGGTTTGTTGAGAGGCAAACCAAATTTCTGGTCGAATGAAAAAGTTGTTTTTTCGATATTCCATTCCAAATTTTCCATTCATTGGGGGAATTCGACGGACGGGTTCATTTTTTGTAATATTCTCACCAAAAGCATAACTAACATTACCATAAATTTTGATTGGATTACTAACTAAAAACTCCATTTCTGCTTCAAATCCACGAATAAAAGCCTTTTCTGTGTTTTCTTTTCGGTAAACATTAACGCCGTTTATTTGCTGATTTTCAACTTTAACTCTTGTAATTAAATCCTTTAAATCAGTATTAAAAAAGGCCAGCGAAGTAGCAAATTTGTCTTTTCTAAGTTTATAACCAATTTCAAAATTGTAAGATTTTTCAGGTTTCAAATCATAAGTTGGGAGTTCATACCTGAAATCAACGATGCCTAAAGTACCTAAGTCATCAATATTAGGGCTTCTAAAACCAGTTGAATAGGAGGAATAAACTGAAGAGTTTTCAGATAATCCATAAGCCAAAGCGAGATTTCCTACTAAAGCATTTGGCTCAACAATTATGTTTCCTACATTATCGTCAGCGATGTTAATTTTAAAACCATTCAGTCGTCCACCAAAATTAAATTGCCAATTGCCTTGTTGAATTTGATGAAGTGAATAAATGGCGTAACTCTGAAATTTACTATTATCAGGATATAAACCTCTACTTTTTGTACTTGAATTTGTCTTAATATTTTGGTCAACTCTATTACTATTTACTACATCTTGATAAAATTCAAGTCCAGAACTCGCTGTCCAATTATTTGAAATACTTGAAATTACATTCAGCGTTAACCCCAACGTTTGAACTTTGTCGGTTTCAATTCTTATAATATCACTCCCATTTTTTCGACTATTTCTTTGTTCATTAGTTTTTTGAAAAGAAGCCGTAAAACCTATGGATTTCAATAATTTAGCTTCTGACTTTCCATTCAGTTGTAGGTAGGACAAACTTCTTTTTTGCGGATTAAATTCGTTAAGAGCAAAATTTTCTAAATGAATTCGATAGTATAATGGAATGTTTTTTTGTTCGATAAACTGGTGAGAAATTACAGATTCCCAGTTTTTATTAAGCCTGAATTTACTTTTAAAATCATACGCCAATTCTTTATATCCGCTTGGAGATTGCCTTCCTGTAATATCTCCGCCCACAATATCACCAAAATCTCTACTACTTAATCCTGATTTTATTGCCAAATTTTTACCCCCAATTCTTACTTCAGCGTGAAACGTTTTCTCCATATCACTCGAAGCAAATCTTGAAAGAGCATTGGCATGAATAGTTGGTTTATTCGAAAATTCTGGATTCAACGTAAATAATTGAACTGTTCCACCCAAAGCATCTGAGCCATAAGCAACTGAACCACTTCCTCTTAAAACCTCAATTCTGTCCAATGAGAATGGGTCGATAGTATTTAGATATTGATTTGGACCATATCTAAAAGTGCTGTTATTTAGGCGAATACCGTCAATTAAAATCAATGTCTGATTTCCCGTAAGTCCACGAACAAAAGGCGAACCAGCTCCGTGCGTAGATTTTTGAATAAAAATACCCGCTGAATTCATTAAGGCTTCGGGCGTTGTTCTAACTTGATAGTTTTTAAGATTTTTGGAAGATAAAACTGAAATGGACGCTGCCGTTTTTAAGTTTCTTTCAAGGATTCGTTGACTACTCACAATCACTTCTTTCAGCAATTCCGACTTAGTTGAATCGCTTTTTTGGGAAAATGTTAAAAAAGGAAGTGTTGTTAAAATTAGTAAAATATAAAATTTCATAAGATGTTAGCATTCAATAAGGTAATAACAAGAATTTAAATATTACTAAAATAAAGAGTTTGTTCTAAAATAACTTTTTCCGTCAAAACTCACTGAATAATTTGAGGGAAACAAAGTGCTTTTTAAATAATAATCAGTGGAAATAACCTGAGCTCCCGATTCTTTCGCTGCCTCAAAACTTCTGTAATCATTGGTGCGTGCTTCACGTGTATCCGAATCAGCCCGAGTACGAACAAAATACCCTTTTTTTACATTTTCCTTGATTTTTTGAAGGTCTTTTATGGCATCATTCATGATTAAAAAAGCGGCTTCTGGTGTTCCTACGGATGAATTTGTGAATAAAACTCGTCCTTTTAAGGAATTGTGATTTTTGATATAATCCATTGTTTTGCTTTTGCCTTCATCCAAAATAAACAAAAATTTTGCTTTTGATTTACTCATTTTGGGCCATCCTTTTTTTAAAACTGCTTCTTCAAGTGTAGGAAAATTACCTCTAATGTCATCGGGAAGAATTAATTTTTGCTTACCTAAATTTGTCAGAATTACATTATCTAATTGGTCGTAAACTTCAGCCGTAAATTTTTCTGGTCTAGTAAAATTGAACATTTTAAGCGTATCGTCCTTAGCATTCATCGTAATATAAATCGGTTCGTGACTTGGATGATTATCTGACCATAATTTTAATTCCTGCAAACACTTTTTGAACGTCAAACAATTACTTCTGAAATCAATTTCTTGAACGTGAAAAACTTTAAAACCAGGTTCATTCATCAGTCCTTCAACATCATAAGGTCTATTTGCTTGTTTCCCAACCATGTCTAAACCTTTTGGATGAGCATATTTCCCTCCTTTTTCATCGGCATAAATATCAATTTCTAAAGCTCGTAATCCTAAATTTAACTGTTCAGATAAGCCAATATGATGATATTCTAAGCCTTTTGAAATTCTTCGACTGGTGTCAGTTTTATCAATTATACTCAATAATCGAGGGTCGATATATTCTTTATAACTGTTGTGTGAGCCAATACATTGGTAATGATTAATAGGCAAATCAACCTCCAATTTATGATTAAAAAAAGCTAAGAAAGACGTTAATGCAAGGGTTAAAATGGTTATTTTCATGGTTTGTTATGATAAAATTTTTGAGCTATTTATTTTAATTAATCTTCGTCATCATTCTCTCCTTTGCCCGCTAATTTTGAAGGATATGGTTTTGTAGGTTTCATAGAAAACCATAAAATTCTATTCAAGATATTATCGTTGCCACGGTCAATTTTATCAAAAGCATATTTAATGGATTGATTCGTAAATTTTAATGAAGCTCCTTTTTGATTTTCTACAGGTTTATTCATTTCATCCAAAGCAACCAAGTTTTTCTTTACTGAATATTTAAAAGTTGAGGTAGGTTTATCCGTAAAACAATCAAACATCGGTGAAGCCGTGGCATCAATAATATTCATGGGAGGGAGTCCTAATATTTGTTCAATAGTTCGTAATAAAGAAGTTTGGTTATAATTGGTATGAACTGTTCTTTGAAGTCTTGAATAATTACTAACTACGTAACCAGTTGTTCGATATGCACTTACATGATCCCATCCATTTTGAGAATCATCCTCGCTGATAAAAATTACGGTTGAATCTGCAAATCTACTTTTCATAACCGCTTCCACAATCCGTCCAACCGCTAAGTCATTATCTGCTACCATTGCTCGTGGAGTCGGGAATTTTGGGTTCATTCCCGATGTATGGTCATTGGGTAACGACATAATCATCAAATTTGGAAGTTTCCCTTTTGGGTTATTCGCAATCGTATCAAATTCCTTCAAAAAAGCATCGGCTCGCATTTGGTCGCTGATGGCTTCATTGTCACATCCTGGAAAATCATTCGATAAAATAGGACGAACTCTCGAAATGGTTGTCGTATTTTTAAAGGGAAAGGTTTCTCCTTTTTGCTGCAATTTGTATAAATTGTCCCAATTATAAATTTTCTCATCAAATTCACAAGTACAGGCTTCACCGAATATCTTTACGGTTTTCCCGTGGTCGAGAGCATTATTCCAA
>JANXRS010000150.1 GCA_025356745.1 Arcicella sp. | reverse complement strand
GAACACGTGCTTGCTTTTCCGATGTCATACAAGCGTGCGTATGTATATGAAGAGATTGATAACGCAAATGTGCTGATGCGGGCAGAGGTTTTGAACAAACTTAATAATGCCGTTGAAGGATTGCTATTGGTATCATACCCCGAAGCTCTTTCTGAAAAAGTTATTAACAAACGCTCCTTGTCGAAGAATACTTTTACTATTACTGTCAATGAAAAATTGGATACCAGTTTCTTAGGGGAAGTCTTGGCAAGTTATGATTTTGAGAAAACTGATTTCGTGTATGAGGCTGGGCAATATTCCATTCGTGGAGGAATTGTTGACGTGTTTAGTTACGCTAATGATTTACCGTATCGCATTGATTTATTTGGTGACGAAGTGGAAAGTATCCGAACTTTCGACCCTGAATCTCAACTTTCGATTGAGTCCGTTTCCAGAATCAATATCATTCCAGATGTTCAAAACAGATTGACTTTGGAAAGCCGTGAACCTTTCTTAAATTTCCTTCCAACAGATGCTCGTTTATGGTTTAAGGATGTAGAATTGACTTTAGAAATTATTGAAAAATGTTTCGAGAAAGTAGAAGGTTATTTTGAGGAAACGATTGCAAAATCGGGTGGAATTCAAGTTATTTCAGACCCAAATCAGCTTTTTGAGACTCGCAGAGGTTTCTTGAATTTGATTAAAGGTTTTGGTACAATTGAGTTTGGAAAACGATTTTATTTTAAATCTGAAAAAGATAAAACCCTATATACTTCTAAACCTCAGCCTGCTTTCAACAAAGATTTCAAACGTCTTGCCGATAATCTTCACGAAAATCAGGGATTCAATTATACTAATATTATCACCGCAGATTCTCCCAAGCAATTAGAAAGATTAGCGACTATCTTTGAAGAAATTGACCGAACCGTGCGTTTTCAGCCCTTGAATATTTCCTTGCGAGAAGGCTTCATTGACGAACAAACCAAAATCGTTTGTTATACCGACCACCAAGTTTTTGACCGTTTTCACCGTTTCCGAGAGAAAAGTAAATATTCTAAGTCTAAATCCCTGACTCTAAAGGAATTACGAACTTTACAAATAGGCGATTACGTCACCCACGTGGACTATGGAATCGGGCGTTTTGCTGGATTGGATTGTGTGATGGTAGGAGATTCTGAACAAGAAGCAATTCGCTTGATTTATAAAGACAATGACGTTTTAATGGTTTCGATTCATTCACTCCATAAAATTGCTAAATATTCTGGCAAGGAAGGTGGACCGCCTTCAATGTCAAAATTGGGTTCTCAGGAGTGGGATAACCGTAAGTCGAAGGTCAAAAAGCAAGTAAAAGACATTGCCAAAGAGTTAATTTCACTGTATGCCAAACGTCGAATGGCTCCTGGATTTTCATTTTCACCCGATACTTTTATGCAAGTCGAGTTGGAATCTTCATTTCAATATGAAGATACGCCCGACCAAGCAAAATCAACGGCAGACGTAAAAGCGGATATGGAAAAACCACATCCAATGGATAGATTAGTTTGTGGAGATGTAGGTTTTGGGAAAACAGAAATTGCCATTCGAGCCGCATTTAAAGCCGTAGCAGATTCAAAACAAGTAGCAGTTTTAGTGCCTACAACGGTTTTGGCAATGCAACATTTCAGAACTTTCCGTGACCGTTTAGAGAAATTGCCTTGTCGAGTTGAATACGTTAATCGTTTTAAATCGAATCAACAAATCAAAGAAACGCTGAAAAGAGTAGCTTCTGGCGAAACGGATATTCTCATCGGAACGCACCGAATCGTAAATAAAGATATTATTTTTAAGAATTTAGGTTTAATGATTATTGATGAAGAACAAAAATTTGGCGTAAAAGTAAAAGACCGTTTGAAGGAAATGCGGGTAAATGTTGATGTCTTGACCTTAACAGCAACTCCCATTCCCCGAACCTTACACTTTTCATTAATGGGAGCGAGAGATTTATCAATCATCGCTACACCTCCGCCTAACCGTCAGCCCGTTACAACAGAATTACAGATTTTTAACGAAGTATTAATCCGTGATGCCGTCAGTTACGAACTTAAACGGGGTGGACAGGTTTATTTTGTTCATAATCGAGTAGCTGAATTAGATTCTATTGCCAATCTAATTCTCCGCATGGTGCCAGATGCAAAAGTAGCAACTGCACACGGACAAATGGACGGCGATAAACTTGAAAAAGTAATGATGAATTTCATCGAAGGGCATTATGACGTGTTGGTTTCGACAAATATTATCGAATCAGGTCTTGATATTCCCAATGCCAACACCATTTTTATCAATCATGCCAACCATTTTGGATTGTCTGATTTACATCAAATGCGGGGAAGAGTAGGGCGTTCTAACAAAAAAGCTTTTTGTTATTTGCTTACGCCTGCCCTATCATTGCTTACAAGTGATGCACGAAAAAGGTTAAGCACCTTAGAAGAATTTTCTGACTTAGGGGATGGTTTTAAAGTTGCCATGAGAGATTTGGATATCAGAGGGGCTGGCAATCTTTTGGGAGCGGAGCAAAGTGGCTTTATTAATGATTTAGGGTATGAATTATACCACAAAATCTTAGACGAAGCTGTACAAGAATTGAAAGAGAATGAGTTTCGTGAATTATTTGAAAAAGACCTTTCAGAAATCGTTGAAGCAACTAAAGTAGATTGTCAAATTGAAACTGATTTACAAGTACTTATTCCCGAAAAATACGTCTCCAGTATTTCAGAAAGATTATCGCTTTACACGCAATTAGACGATATGAAAACGGAGGCAGACCTTCACAATTTTGAAGTCATGGTCAAAGACCGATTTGGACCTATGCCTCCCGAAGTAATTGACATTATTAAAATCGTGCGAGTACGATGGATAGCAGAATCATTGGGCATTGAAAAAATAATGCTGAAAAGCAATAATTTGAAATGTTACTTCGTTTCTTCTGAAAACGAAAAGTATTATAAATCAGCAACTTTTGGCAAAATTATTGAATACGTTAAGATGAATTCTCGCAAGTGTTCACTCAAAGAAACCAGAGGGAAATTGATGTTAACTTTTGAAAAAATTACGTCTATTGATGAATTGGAAGGCATTTTAAGAAACATTGTTGGAATTGAATCTAAATAGATAAGCATCCATTACCAAACTTCTCAGTCATTCCGCCAGATTTTACGCTTATTATTGTAAATTGCATACCTTTTTATGGTATTTTACCATTTTGAATTAGAATTTAAAATTATTCATATCACGACAATCAAATTATTCGACAGATGAAATTGTCCCTCAAATCAATGGCTGTTCTTTTGGCTGGGCTTGCGTTAGTAAGTTCATGTAAATCGAAGAAGTCAAGTAGCGTAAAAATGAGCAAAAACAGTACAGCTACTGGTATTGCTTACAACAAAAAAGGTGGTTTTCAGGTTGATAAGTCTTTTAAAGGACAACCAACTGGTCCAAATTTAGTTTTCATTGAAGGTGGTCGTTTTACGATGGGTGCTTTAGAAGAAGACGTTATGAATTCAAGAGATAACTTGGAAAGAACCGTATCTGTGCAGTCTTTTTATATGGATGAAGCTGAAATTGGTAATGTCCATTACCTTGAATATCTGAATTCAATTCAAAAGGATTCGTCGCAAGAGTTTTATGAATCTGCCCTTCCTGATACGTTAGTTTGGAAAAATGAATTAGCTTTTAACGACTCTTACGTTGAGCAGTATTTACGTTACCCAGGTTTCCGTATGTATCCAGTAGTAGGTGTTTCATGGACTCAGGCATCTGATTATTGTAATTGGCGTACTGCGGCAGTCAATAGCGACATTGCCATGAAAAGCCAAAAGGGAAGCAAAAAAAGTGCAAAGACAACCAAAGCCAAAAGAGGTGCCGAATCTAATAAAGTTGCTTCGGCATTTACCCCTGGTCAGCGCTTACAGATTGAATCTGGAAAGGTTCTTCCTGCTTATCGTCTTCCAACGGAAGCGGAATGGGAATATGCTGCCAAAGCAATGATTGGAACGCAATATGAAGATGAAAACCAGACTAATCAAAGAATTTATCCTTGGGATGGACCAAATATGCGAGCCTCTCGTGGTAAGAAAAAAGGAACTATGTTAGCCAATTTTAAACGTGGACGTGGTGATTATGCGGGTATTGCGGGTAAGTCAAATGATGGTGCAATTATTACTACTGAAACCTACACTTATCCTCCAAATGATTTTGGTTTATATCAAATGGCAGGTAACGTAAATGAGTGGGTTTATGATTTGTATCGTCCTTTATCTTACGAAGAGTTTAATGACTTAAATCCAATACGCAGAAGTGATTATTTGGATAAAGAGAAAAGTTATGATAAGAAAAACAATAACTCTTTGATTGATAACAAATCTCGTGTTTACAAAGGTGGTTCATGGGCAGATGTTGCCTATTGGTTAGCTCCAGGAACACGTCGTTTTATTGACCAAGATTCAGCGACTTCAACCATCGGTTTTCGTTGTGCGATGATTAGAGCTGGTACTAATAAATAAGATTTGAAAAAAGAGCCGTTAAAACTAATTTTAACGGCTCTTTTTTTGTGTTAATAAGTTGCGGCAATCGCTATGATTGAAACATTTTTTACTCCCACATCATTCAGTGCTAATGCACATGATTCGAGTGTTGCACCCGTTGTGAGCGTATCATCTACAATGACAATTCTTTTCTCATGAAGCTCTTCTGGGTTATCCACAAAAAAGACATCTTTCATATTTTCATAACGCTCTAATCTGGATTTATTGATTTGGGATTTAGTCTCAATTCCTCTTTTCAGCACGTTATTTCTCCATTCTATTTTTAAACTTTCTGAAAGTCCTTTTGCAAGAGAATCAGATTGATTATAGCCACGGGTGATTAATCGGTTTGTATGTAAAGGAACTGGCAAAATTAGGTCAAATTCATTAGAAAAGCCATTTTCCTTTAAATCAGCTCCGTACATTCTTCCTAACATTTCACCAACTTCTTGATTGCCATTGTACTTTAATTCGTGCATGATACTTTGAACTTTTCCACCTTTTACAAACTTTAAATAAGACAGAGCATAAGTCAAGTTTACCTTCCCAATGAACCTATTTTTGAGTTTTTCATCGACTTGAAGATGAGAATTTGTAAAAGGTAATTCAAAGCGGCAGTCAGTACAAATTTGCTGTTCGTTGAGTTGAAGAGGTTGTTGGCAACCCGCACAAATTCGTGGAAAAATGAGATCAATAAAAGATTGAAACATCTTGAGAACAGTGGTTTAAATTTTAAGATTTAAATATACAAAATCTTTTGAAAATATTGGTAGTCCATGATATTGATTAACTTTGTTTTATTGAAGTATGGACCGTCTTATGTCTTTTAATTTAACAATAAATAAGGCTTCGATACTACTTGTTTTTTCTTAAAAATCAACCTACAAAAACAAATGAGTTTAGTTACAGAATTTAATGATTATCGAAGTACCATGAATGAAAAAATCATGGCTTCAGACAATAAAGTTATCAAAAGAATTTTTAATCTTGATACCAATACTTACGCTGACGGAGCTTTGTCTGAGAAGACAAAAGAGATGATGGGATTAGCTTGTTCGATGGTTTTACGTTGTGATGATTGTGTAAAATATCACCTCGGAAAGTGTTATGAATTAGGGGTAAAATCGGAAGAAATTCAAGAAATATTTTCAGTCGCAACGCTTATCGGTGGAACGATTGTTGTTCCACATCTTCGTCGTGCAACTGAGTATTGGGAAGCGTTAATTAAAGAATAAAATGGAAAATTTAGCCCAAGAATGGGAATCATTATTAGATAAATTAGAACAAGCAATGGGCAAACGCCCCGCTGATTTAGATTCAGTATTGTTCCTTATGGGCGTACAGGAGTTAGGCAAAGGACATCAGTTTTTCACGAAAGAACAAAAGCAAGATTTGATGCACATTGCTATCTGCAAAGCTTTAAGTTTTAGTGGAATTTATGAACTCGAAGGTACTGATCAAGATGGCTGGCCTCATTGGAAATTAATCCAGCCATTGCCTTTTGTGAATATTATTGAACAAGAAAAATTAATGAAAGCTCATATAATTGAGTATTTTGAGAAGGAAGTGTTTGTATAACCATTTTTTAAATTAATTACATGAAAATTGTTACTTATAACGTCAATGGTATTCGCTCGGCAATTTCAAAAGGTTTTGTTGATTGGGTAAAGACAACTGATGCGGATATGATTTGTTTGCAAGAGGTTAAAGCAGAAGAACACCAAATCGACAAAACCATTTTTGAAGAATTAGGTTATGACATTCATTGGTATGCTGCCCAAAAGAAGGGCTATTCGGGTGTTGCAATTTTTACAAAAGTAAAACCTACGAAAATAGTTCATGGTTGTGGCATTGAAATTTATGACCGAGAGGGAAGAATTTTACGTACTGATTTTGAAGATTTTTCGTTAATCTCTGTATACATGCCTTCGGGTTCGAGCGGAGAGGAGCGTCAAGGCTTTAAGATGAAATGGCTCACGGATTTTCACGAATATATCCACGATTTGAAAAAGACAGTACCCAATTTGATTATTTCGGGAGATTATAATATTTGTCATCATCCTATTGATATTCATAATCCAAAATCAAATGCTAATAGTTCAGGATTCTTACCCGACGAAAGGGCATGGGTAGGAGAATTTTTAGAAAATGGTTTTATTGATACCTTTAGGTATTTTAATTCCGAACCTCATCATTATACATGGTGGAGCTATCGAGCAGGAGCAAGAATGAAAAACTTAGGTTGGCGTATCGATTATCATTGTGCCACAGAGCCTATGCGTGAGCGTTTGGTGGGTTCTGCAATCCTTTCAGAGGCTAGACATTCTGATCATTGTCCTGTTTTATTGGAGATTAACTAATTTTAAAAATTTTGGAATTGAATTTACAATATATATTCTAACGAAATTTTATTACTATGACAGCTTCACCCATTGCAACGCTTCTGATGCGTATTGAGGAATATAAACGTAAATATTATCTCAACAGGCTTATAAAAGGTTCTATTTTTACGGCGGCAGTTATTTTGTCCGCCTTTTTGGTTTTTAATACCCTTGAATATTTTGGTCATTTTGGGACGATTTTTAGGACGATTTTATTCTTCTCGTTTTTGGTTGCCTTCATTGTTTCCATTATTTTTTGGGTAATTAAGCCTTTGATGTTTTTATACGGAGAAAAAAAACCGCTTTCCAATGAACAAGCTGCCGACCAAATTGGGAAATATTTTCCAGAAGTAGGAGATAAGTTGGTAAATACTCTTCAATTGAATAGTACGCTCGACCGTGAGCAAAACGAATTACTTTTA
Source organism: Arcicella sp. (assembly GCA_025356745.1). Classification (GTDB taxonomy): domain Bacteria; phylum Bacteroidota; class Bacteroidia; order Cytophagales; family Spirosomataceae; genus Arcicella. Next base: position 12,463 of record JANXRS010000150.1, on the reverse strand, counting down.
GCTTCTATCAATCAAAAGTCAAAACAATTGGGCTTTTTAAAGTTTGCCGATGCAATCAAAATCAATGAAAATCGTAAATATCTGAAATTTGTAGCTTTACCTGCGGGAGCAATTGTATTGATTTTGATGTTATATCCTGCCTTCTTTTCAAAGAGTACTGAACGTATTGTAAACTTTAAAAATGAATACCAAGAAGAAGCTCCATTTACGTTTGTATTAGAGAACAAAAAAATGCAAGCCTTTAAGAATGAGGATTTTACAGTAAATTTAACGTTACAAGGCAATACAATTCCTGAGTCAGTTTATTTGATGCACAACGACCGTAAATTAAAAATGGAAACGGTTGATAAACGTCATTATACTTACACATTCTCGAAAGTTCAGCAAAATTTTGATTTCAAATTTGAAGCGGCGGGATTCAAATCGGCAGAATATGATATTGAAATTGTTAATCGTCCAAGTTTGGCATTTTTTGATGTTAATTTAAACTATCCTAATTATTTACATAAGCCAAATGAATCCATGAAAAATGTGGGGAATTTGACCGTTCCAGAAGGCACAGTTATTGATTGGGATTTTAATGTTACTGATACCGATTCTATTGTGATGGTTTTTGAAGGTGATGGAAAACGTTATTACGCTGAAAAAAGGTTACTGGGTGGAGGTTTTGACCTTTCTCGAAGAGCAAAAATTTCTGGCACGTACAAGGTATTTTTGAAGAATCAATATGCTTCAAATTCAGATGGAATAAGTTTCTTTTTGAATGTTGTGCCTGATAAATACCCTCAATTGAGTTTAGAACAATATAAAGATTCAACGCTTTATAATTTTATGGTTTTAGGGGGAAATATTGCCGATGATTATGGTATCAGTAAATTAGCTATCTTTTATAAAGTTTTGCGTGAAGGAAAGCCTTCAACTCAAAATTATGCCAGTATCAATTTACCAATAAACCCGTCTCAAACAATCCAGAGTTTTTATAAACAATGGAATTTGGATAGTTTAAAATTAAGTCCTGCCGATAAAATTGAGTATTTTGTTCAAGTTTGGGATAATGATGGTGTTAACGGAGCAAAGTCCACTCGCTCGCAAATCATGAATTATGCAGTGCCAGACAAACGTGCTATTGATAAAGAAATTGATAATTCGATTGATAAAGCTGAAGCACAAATTGAGAAAACACTTGAAAAAACTCAAAAACTTCGTAAGGAAATTGCTGCTTTGGAAAGTCGTCTGAAAAATAAGAAAGAACTTGATTTTCAAGATAAGAAAGTAGCCGAAGAACTCATCAAAAAGAAAGAGGAATTGATGAATGAAATCAAACAAATGCAAGAACAAAACCAAAATCTTAATGAAAAACAGCAGCGTTTTAACGAACAAAAACCTGAAAATCAACAGAAAATGGACGCTTTGCAAAAGATGATGAATGAATTGATGGATCCCGAAGCTCAAAAAATGTATGATGAATTAAAAAAAATGCTCGAACAAAATCCAGAAGATAATAAGATGTTGGAGCAAATGGAACGGATTAAAAACAAAGAAAAAAATGCTGAGAAAGAATTAGAGCGAATGAAAGACCTTTTCAAGAAATTGCAACTTGACCAAAAGATGGATAAAGCCATTAAAGAACTTGAAAATCAGGCTGAGAAGGAGGAGAAATTAGCTGAAAAGAATAATGAAACAGAAAAAAAAGCTGATAATTCTGCCGAAAAACAAAAGGAAAATGATGCTAATAAAAAGGAACAGGAAAAATTGAGCAAAGAGTTTGATGAGTTGAAGAAGGATTTGAAAGAAGCCGAGAAGATGAATGAGGAAATGAAAAATTCGGAAAAGATGGATATGGATAAAGAACAGCAAGAAGATATTTCAGAGGATCAGAAGGATTCGGAAAAGCAAATGGATAAAGGCGATAATAAAAGTGCTTCAGAAAAGCAAAAACGTGCTGCCCGAAAAATGAGAAATCTCGCCCAAAAACTTGCGGCCGCTAAACAGCAGCAAGAATCCAAACAGAATGAGGAGAATATGGATGATTTAAGAGATATTCTTGAAAACTTAGTTACCATTTCATTTGACCAAGAACGATTAATGAAGGATTTTAGAGGAATAAATCCGTCAGATCCTCGCTTTATAAAATTGTCGCAAGACCAAATTAAATTGCAAGACGATGCTAAAGTTATTGAGGATAGTTTATATACTTTATCGAAAAGGGTTTTACAGATTGAAACTTTTGTAACTCGTGAAATGAATAATATGAAAGACTACATGGGCGATGCTGTAAAATTAATAAAGGAACGCAAATTAGCCGTGACGACTTCTAAACAACAATTTGCCATGACTTCTATGAATAATTTAGCTTTATTACTATCTGATGTATTGAAACAAATGCAACAAAATCAGCAGATGATGGCCGGTTCTGGTAAAGGGAAAAGTAAAGGAAAGCAAAAAAGCATGGGAGAAGCTCAAAAAGAATTAAATGAACAAATGGGTAAATCCATGCAGAAAGGTTCAAAAGGGCAAGGTGGCATTTCAGAACAATTAGCAAAAATGGCACGAGAACAAGCTGCCCTCAGAAAAATGCTTCAAGGCTTTTTAGATAGTTCAAAAGGAACGGAAAAAGGCAAAAAATTGGGAGATGAGATAAAAGATATGATGAAAAAGATGGAGGAGACCGAAACAGATTTAGTCAATAAACGAATTAATCCTGAAACTATGAAACGTCAACAGGAACTATTGACTCGTTTATTGGAATCTGAAAAAGCGATGAAAGAACAGGAGGAAGACCAAAAACGTAAGGCAGAAACGGCTCGTCAGGCTTTTGAAAGAAAAGCTCCACCCCAATTTCAACAATACGTAAAGGATAAACAAAAACAGACCGAATTGCTTCGTACTGTTCCACCAAATTTGAACCCATATTACAAACGTCAAGTCGATAATTATTTTAAACAGATAAATTAATGGGTTGATTTGTTTTAATGAAATAAAAGTGCCTTAGAAATTTTCTAAGGCACTTTTTATTTTTACCAATAGGAATTCAAAATCCAATACCTTTAATAATCTTGAATTCTACACGTCTATTAATTATTCGTTCTTTTTCACTTCCTACACGTTTTAATGGCCTTTCATTTCCATAACCTTTCGTCTGTATTCTTCGCCCTTCTATACCTTTATTTACAAGGTATTTCTTGCATGAATTAACCCTATTCAAAGATAGTTGAATATTTTCATCAGCATCCCCAGTAATATCAGTATGACCTTCTAGTAAAATTTCTACTTGTTGATATTTCTTTAATTGCTTTACTAATTTATCTAATTCATCAAATGATTCTGATTGCAATTCTGATGCTCCTAATTGAAAAATAATATTTTTTAACCTTATACTTTCATTAACACTTGTAGTGACGGTAATTAATTCATCTTTTTCTTCATTAATTACCTTTCCAATTACCTTTCCTTCTTTTTTAAGAAAATTATTACATCCTCCCATTTCAGTAAAAAAACCTAATTTCAGTGTATCAATTTTTACGATTGAAGTTATATCATTTTTTTTAGTTGAATAATTATAAATAGCATTTCGCCCTAATAAAAACGTCATCATATTTCCAGATGAATTTATATATTCCATAATATCATTCGTAGAATTTATTTTATTATTAGTATTTACAATTTCAGATTTTATTACTTTCAATTGATTTATTATCGAAATATGCCAAATTCTATTTCCTTTATTTTCTTTAACGACCAATTCATCTCTTTGATTAATAAAAAAGTTGCATCCACTTTTACAATTTTCTTTTTCCCAACCTTTCACTGACAAATTTTCCGACCATAGAATATCTGGTTCTACCTTCCTAATATCTATTCTTACAAGATTTTCCATTGTAGTGGATATGAAATATAATTTCCCTCTCGAATCTACTGCTCCAGAAATCCACCCACCATCTTTATTTGATGGCAATATCCATTTACTCACATTTCCTTGTCGGCTTTTAGGATTATACTCATAGATAGGTGTACTGGCTTGTTCATATCCTTTTACTGCATAAATTTTATTATTTATTCCTTTTGCGAAAGCGTTACACTTAAACGGAAAAGCCCTTCCTAATTGATTTATGATTCTTTCTTTATTTTCAATGTTTTCAATTTCTAGTAAATTCCCTATCTCTGTTAAGGCATATACTTTGTCATCACAATTATTAGGAATACTCGTTAATTCATACTTATCTTCTTTTTGTCTTAATCCATTCCATTGTTTTTGTCCTAATATTTCTTGTGTTATAGCTATTATCATAACAATAATTAAAGGGTATGTTTTAAACGGAATAATCATTTTTATTTCATTTTTATAATTGATTATGTTATTTATTTTATGCTAAATTACTGACTTTCACTTACTAATAAAATGTGTTGTATCTTTGTAATGTGATTTCATCAAATTTATTAATATCAAAAACAAATGATTAATTTTTTTAACGAAGATATTGATTTTAAACTTAAAGGCAAGAACAATTTTAAGGCTTGGTTAAAGAAAGTAGCTGAAAAAGAGGGATTTAGAATTAACGATTTAAATTATATTTTTTGTTCTGACCAGTATTTACATAAGATTAATCTTGAGTATTTAGACCATGATACATATACTGATATCATAACATTTGATAATTCTGAAGAAGAAAAAATTATTGAAGGAGATATTTTTGTTAGTATTGAACGTATTCGTGAGAACTCCAGTATTCTTAATACTCTATTGGAAGAAGAAACTAAACGTGTTATAGTGCATGGACTTTTACATTTGTGTGGATATAATGATTATTCTATTGAAGATAAGGAAGAAATGCGACGTTTGGAAAGTGAGTATATGTTAATTTTTTAAAAAAATTAGTCAGAAACACTCCACGTGAAACAGTTGAACACTTTTAACTGTTAAAAAAAATTAAGAATTAGAATTGATAATATAAAATATAACTATGGCTTAAAGTTTTTGAAATTTTACAACAGAATAAATTGTTACTAAAGTATGTATAAAAATTATGATGTAATAGTAGTAGGTGCAGGACACGCTGGTTGCGAGGCAGCACATGCTGCCGCAAAAATGGGTTCAAAAGTTTTATTAATTACTATGAACATGAATACCATTGCACAAATGTCTTGTAATCCAGCGATGGGTGGCGTTGCAAAAGGACAAATAGTTCGTGAAATTGATGCACTTGGAGGAATGTCTGGAATAATTTCAGATAAAACAATGATACAATTTCGAATGTTAAATCGTTCGAAAGGACCCGCCATGTGGTCACCACGATGTCAATCAGATAGAATGAGATTTGCAGAGGAATGGAGAATGGCATTAGAGCAGAACCTAAATGTAGATTTTTGGCAGGAAATGGTATCGGAATTAATAGTTGAAGACGATAAGGTAATAGGCGTAAAAACTCAATTAGGTGTAGAGTTTAATGCTAAATCAGTAGTATTAACAAATGGAACATTCTTAAATGGTTTAATTCACATTGGAGAAAAGAACTTTGGGGGTGGAAGAACCGCAGAAGGAAAAGCCACTGGAATTACTGAACAATTAATTAGCTTAGGTTTTGAAGCAGGTCGGATGAAAACGGGAACACCACCACGTGTAGATGCAAGAAGTTTAGATTTTTCTAAAATGGAGGAACAAAAAGGAGATGAAAATCCAAGTAAGTTTTCCTATACAGATACTCAACCATTAACTACACAACGTAGCTGTTGGATTACTTATACTAATCAAGAAGTTCATGATGTATTAAAAACTGGTTTCGATAAATCTCCGATGTTTGCGGGTAGAATAAAAGGATTGGGACCAAGATATTGTCCCTCAGTTGAAGATAAAATAAATCGTTTTGCTGATAAAGACCGTCATCAAATATTCGTTGAACCAGAAGGATGGAATACGGTTGAAGTTTATGTGAATGGTTTCTCAACATCATTACCAGAAGATGTGCAATATGAGGCCTTGAAAAAAATTCCAGGATTTGAAAATGTAAAAATGTTTCGTCCTGGTTATGCTATTGAATATGATTTCTTTCCTCCAACGCAGTTAAAAGCAACTTTAGAAACAAAGTTGATAAGTAATTTATTTTTTGCAGGACAAATAAACGGAACAACGGGATATGAGGAAGCAGCATGTCAAGGATTAATGGCTGGAATAAATGCTCATCAAAAAGCGAGTAAATTACCAGATTTCGTACTTAATCGTTCTCAAGCATACATTGGAGTTTTAATTGACGATTTAATTAGTAAAGGTACTGATGAGCCATACAGAATGTTTACTTCAAGAGCTGAATACAGAACTTTATTACGACAAGATAATGCTGATGTTCGTTTGACAGCGAGAGGTCATTTAATTGGATTAGCATCGGATGAAAGGTTAATAAATGTTCAACGTAAGATTAGTAAAACAAATGAATTAATTGAGGAGATTAAAATAGTAAAAGTTAATCCTATTGATGTAAATGAAAAATTAGAAAGCTTTGGAACTGCAATATTAAGAGAAAGAGTATCTGTATGGAATTTGCTAAGAAGACCTAATATTGAAATTTCTCATTTGAGAACATTGACGGAAGAGACAGAAATATTATTTTCAAAGTATGCAGACGAAGTATTAGAACAAGCGGAAATTAATGTTAAATATGAAAGTTACATTGAAAAAGAGCAATTGATGGTTAATAAGCTTCAACGCTTAGAAAATTTAAACATTCCGACAGAATTTGATTACATGAAACTGAAAACAATTTCTATTGAAGGTCGTCAAAAATTAACTAAAATAAGACCACAAACCATTGGACAGGCTTCAAGAATAAGTGGAGTTTCAGTTTCAGACATTTCGGTATTGATGGTTTATATAGGAAGATAATTTAGTTGCTATAGTTTTAGAGTGGTTTAGAAGATTTAAATTTTAATCCATAATGGAGGTGTTTAGAAGATTAATTTGACCATATAATAGCATAAATATCAAAGTTAAAAGCATTATTTTTAGACCTGTTGGGAATTAAAACCTTGCAGGTCTTTTTTGTATCTTTGTAAAAACACGTAAAAAATAATATGGAACAAATCAGCAATTGCCCAGTTTGCCAAAACAATATTTTTGAAAAATATTTAGAAGTACAAGATTATACCGTTAGTGATAAGAAATTTCAGATTGTGGTTTGTAAATCATGTAATTTCAAATTCACCAATCCACGACCTAACCAAAATGAAATAGGAGAATACTACAAAGCTGAATCTTATATTTCCCATTCTAATACCTCAAAAGGATTGATCGCAAAAATTTATCATTCCGTTAGAAAATATACTTTAAAGCGTAAAATAAATCTAATTAATAGACTTTATCCACAGAGAGGTAAACTGTTAGATGTAGGATGTGGAACTGGTATGTTCCTAAACGAAGCACGGGGAAATGGCTGGAAAGTTAATGGTATCGAACCTGATTCGGGAGCAAGACAAATTGCGGAAGAAATCAATAAATCTACCATTAAGACAGAAATTTTATCGTCTTTCCAAAATGAAAAATTCAATATAATTACTATGTGGCACGTACTTGAACACGTACATCTATTGAATGAAACAGTAGATTGGTTAAAGGAAAGAATTATGGAAGATGGTTCCATAATAATTGCTGTTCCAAATCATGAATCAAAAGACGCAGAAATATATCAAGCACAATGGGCAGCGTATGATGTACCAAGACATTTATATCATTTCTCACAAAAATCTATTAAGCAATTATTTGAACAAAAAGGATTTCGGTTAGAAGAAACTTTACCCATGAAATTTGATTCTTTTTATGTTTCAATGCTGAGTACAAAATATCAAACTGGCAAAATTAATTATTTGAAAGCATTTATGGATGGCTTAAAATCAAATTTTGATGCAGGAAATAATGATGGGAATTATTCGAGTTTGATTTATATATTTAAGAAGAATTAACGCTATTCATGCACTTTTTAACAACCCTCAATAGTTATCAACTGTTGAGGGTTTATTTTGTAAGAGGTATTAAATTTCTATAAACCGATATTTTTAAGCAATTTTGAGCTAATGAATAAATGAAAATTATTTCACGAAAAGAAGAATCTAATTGTCCACAATTTATTAATATATTAATATGAGATTAAAACACATTATAGTGATAAGTTTTTTGAGTCTAATAATTATCGAAATGCTTCTGAGTTGTGCTCAAATAGTCGCACCAACAGGAGGAAAGAAAGATACACTTGCTCCAATAATTATTAAAATGATTCCAACAAATCAATCAAGAAATTTTAATGGTAAACAGATAGATATATTATTTGATGAATATGTAAGCGTCGATAATATTCAACAACAATTATCAATTACCCCAAATTTGGAAGGAACGTATGAAACTAAAATTTTGCCAAAGGGAGCAAGACTAATTTTCGATAAACCTTTTAAGGAAAATACAACCTATAGCTTGAATTTCAGAAATACATTTAAGGATATGAATGAAAGAAATATAGCAAAAAATATTAAATTGGTATTTAGTACAGGAAAAATTATTGATTCAATAAAGGTAAGTGGAAAAGTAAATAACCCATTAACGAATAAACCAATGATGGATGTTAGTGTAGGACTCTACGTTTATTCGGATACTTTAAATCCTAAAAAAATAAAACCCTATTATTTTATGAAGACAGATAGTTCTGGAATATTTACCATAGAAAATGTAGCAGTAGGAAAATATAGAATATATGCGGTTACAGATGTAAATAATAACCTATTATATGAGGAAACGAAAGAAAGTTTAGGACTTATCAGAGATACAATTACATTAAAATCTAATTTAGAAAATTTAGAAATTAATGTAGCAAAGATGGAAAAAGTACCTAATAAAGTCTTAAAAGTAAGAACTACGTCAAATTACGCCTATATCGATTATAATAGAGTAATCAAAAATGTCAAATTAAATTTTGTTGATAAAAAAGATAGTATGGTTTATCAGCAAGTTGAAGCAAAAAGTATTAGAATTTTTAATACAAATCAAATTTATACAGATACAATTAAAGTAAAAATATCAGTTACAGATTCTTTAGATAGAGTTTTTACGCATGAGCAAAAAATTAAATTCAAGGAAAAACCTAAAAAAAATGATGGTGTAAAGGAGGAATTTAGCATGAAAACAAAACCTTCCAATCGAGAAGATATTGATTTAAATGAAATAGGATACACCTTCATTTTTACGAAACCAATCAAAAATTATGATTTAAATAAAATTGAATTTATGAATGATACGCTCGTGCGAGTACCTGTAATGGAAAAAGATATAAGGTGGAATTTAGAAAAAACGGAAGTGAAAATTAAAATTAATGGGAAAAAGGCGAAAGATTTTGTTCGATTAAAAATGACAAAAGGTACATTTATATCTGTAGAAAATGATTCAACATCAAATTTTGTTTCAACTCATCCGATTCGTGATCCTGAGAATTATGGAACAATTAGTGGAGAGGTTAAAAATCCGAAGAAAAAAGGTTTTTTTGTAGAGCTTTTAGATGAACAATATCAAGTTATTCAAAAAGTGGACAACGTTTTGAAATATGAATTTGTCTTTGTAAAAGCCAGTATATATTATGTAAGATTAACTGTTGATGAAAATCAAAATGGTAGATGGGATTCAGGGGATTTAGAGAAAAATCAAACTCCAGAAATCATTAAATTTTCACTTGATAAGATTAAATTAAAACAGAATTTTGAATTGACGGGATATGATTTTGTAATTGATTAGGTCTTTAGCAGTGAAATACTTTAAGAATAAAAAATGTTTTATTCAGAATTCTAAAGCACTCTTGCCCTAAAAATACTAGTTAAAAATCATAATGTGGATAACTCTACTAATTTCTTTGTTTTCAAAATTACTTTCAAGATAAACAACCCATAAAATCATAAAAAGATAAATTTATAAAATTTCATCTAAAAATTATGTGGATAACTATGCTAAAAGAACAGATAGCCACTCAAAAATGTGGATAAAATATGGTTTTTGAACATAAAATTTGTGGAAAAAATGAAGCACGTTGTGGATTAAGAATATAAGCCATTTTGAGTGTGGAAAACTTTTTGATTTATAGGCTACTTATTGACATACTTATCAGACAACAAAGTCATTGTGGATAGCGTTGATAAATATAGAATACTTATGCACATTCGATATAGTAAATTTTAAACATACTGATATTCAACTAGTTATGTGTTGATAACTCAATAATAAATGTGGATAAATGTCGTGAAGCACACATTCCTTCGTGAAACATATTTTTCACGAAGGATATCCACATATCCACACTATAATAGATATAGTAGTTTTAGTTTTTTGAAAAATTTAAAATAAAAAATAATGATTTATTATAATGTAATGTTGAGAAGTTTTTGGAAAGGCTTTGGACTTTTCGGATTGATGATGATTTCATTCGGGACCTTTGCTCAAGAAACTGAATTGGGAATGGAATATATGAAAGCGGGAGAATATGAAAAAGCAAAATCAATTTTTCAGAAACTGGCAAAAAATAAAGAGATTGCGAAAGTTATCCACAAACCATATTTACAAACCCTTATTAAATTGAAAGAATTTGATGAAGCGGAAAAATTCGTCAAAAAGCAAATTAGAAATTCTGATGGCAATGCAAAATATATTATTGACTATGGACGTCTTTTGGAAATTGCCAATAAAAATGAGGAGGCTCAAAAGCAATATACCATTGCAATGGACAAGGTTAAGCCAAATGAAGAAGCAGTAATAGATTTAGTAAATGAGTTCTCTCAAAATCAACAATTTGATTTGGCAGTTCAAACAATTGAGACTGCAAGAAAGGAAGCAAAATCACCTGATAAATTCGCAATCCAACTAACAAAGTTGTATCGTATTCAAGGCAAAATTCCTCAAATGATAGAAGAGTACTTAAAATTTGGTTTATTGACTGACAATCGAGAAATGACACAGTCAATCTTACAGGACGAACTTAAAGATGAAAAGGAAATTGAACAGTTAGAAAAGATACTTTATACAAATGTTCAAAAGTATCCCAATCAATCGTATTATAGTGAAGTACTGATTTGGCATTTAATCCAAAAGAAAGAATTTTATAAAGCCTTTGTACAGGCTCGTGCCTTAGACAGACGTTACCGTAAAGAAGGTGTACAAGTAACTGATTTAGGATTTTTAGCACACCAAAATAAAGATTACGTAAACTCAGGGAAGATTTTTGAATATTTGGTGAAAGATTATCCTCGAAACCAAAATTATCCACTTTGGCGACGAATGTTGATAAATGCAAAGGAGGAAGTAATTAAAAGTGTATATCCTTTCAATACGGCCGACATTAGATTGTTGATAACTGAATATTCTAAGATGTTGGAGGATTTAGGAATAAACCAGAAAACCCTCGAAGCGGTTAGAAATAAAGGATTATTGTACGCATTTTATTTGAATGAAAAAGATACTGCAATAGTCGTTTTAGAAAATGCCATTAAATTGGCTAACGGTGACCAACAATTTATTGATCGTTGTAAATTAGATTTAGGAGATATTTATGTATTAAAATCTGAACCATGGGAAGCTACGCTACTTTATTCACAAGTGGAAAAATCTGAAAAAGATAGTCCGTTAGGATATGATGCTAAATTAAGAAATGCCAAATTAGCTTATTTTAGAGGAGATTTTGAATTATCGAAGGAAGTATTAGATATTTTGAAACAAGCTACCACCAGAGAAATTGCCAATGATGCGATGGAACTAAGTTTATTAATCATGGAAAATACAGGAGCAGATAGTACTGAAAAAGCGATGAAAGCCTATTCAAATGTTGAATTACTGCTTTTTCAGCATAGGAATGAAGAAGCAATTGCCAGTTTGAATACCATGGAAAAAACATTCAAAGGCGACCCATTGGAAGATGAAATTATTTATTTAAGAGCTACAATTTATTTAAAACAAGGGGATACTGAAAAAGGTGTAAAAGATTTGGAAACCATTATTCAAAAATTTCCTATTGAATTGAAAGGAGATGATGCAACGTATAATTTAGCAAAAACGTACCAAGAAAAATTAAATCAGCCTGCAAAAGCGATGAAATTATATCAAGAGTTATTAACTAAATATCCTGGGAGTATCTACGGAGCTGATGCCAGAAAAAGATTTAGAAATTTAAGAGGTGATACAATAAACTAATTGTAAATTTCGTAATAATGTCAAACCGCAGGTTTTTTAAAGACTTGCGGTTTTTTGTGGATAAAATTAAAATTATTATCAAAAAATCAACCGTTTAATCTTCAATAATTTCCATTCAAAGCATGATAAAAATTTACTTATGAAAAATGCTTCTATTAACTCGAAATTATCCACATTCAAGTAAGTTTATCCACATGAAAACCAGACTATTAGTATTATTGACTTTTTTGTTGATAAATCAATCGTATAGCCAACAGAGTAACA
>JANXRS010000346.1 GCA_025356745.1 Arcicella sp. | reverse complement strand
AAGAAGCTCAAAAAGCAATTGAATTAAACTTTTTATTAGGCATTGGGGGAGTAGCAACGTTCAAAAATGGTGGATTGGATAAAATTTTGCCCCATATTGATTTGAAGCATATCGTTCTTGAAACGGATTCTCCTTATCTTGCACCTGTTCCATACAGAGGTAAACGAAATGAGCCAGTTTATTTGCAAATTATTGCTCAGAAAGTAGCAGATATGATGCAGATTAGCGTTGAGGCAGTGATTGAACAGACGACTTTGAATGCGAAAAATTTATTACCATGAAAACCATTAAAATTAAAACAAAAGCGGACGGCAAAGATGACGTAAAAGTGCTTGTAATTTATACAGGAGGTACTTTAGGGATGGTTTATGATGCTAAAATGGATAATTTAGTGCCTTTTGATTTCGCCCAAATTCCAGATAATTTACCCGAAATGGCACGTTTGGATTTTGAGATTTCGGTGCTAACCTTTGATAAACTGCTCGATTCTTCCAACATGAATCCTGAGACTTGGGTTATGTTGGCGAAAATTATTGAAGAAAATTATGGTAATTATGATTCATTTGTAATTCTTCACGGCACAGACACAATGGCTTATACGGCTTCCGCTTTGAGTTATTTGTTAGAAAATCTCCATAAACCAGTCATTCTTACGGGGGCTCAATTGCCCATTGGCGTTGCCCGAACCGATGCGAAAGAAAATTTTATAACAGCACTTGAAATTGCTTCTGCTCAAATTAATAATCGTCCGATTATTTCGGAAGTCTGTATTTATTTCAATTCAGTTTTATTGCGAGGGAATCGTGCCAGAAAGCATGAAAGCGTGCAATTTAATGCTTTTGAATCAGAAAATTATCCAGTTTTAGCGGAGGCAGGAATCAAAATTGAGTATAATAAACCTTATCTCAAACATTATGATTCGGAAGCTAGGTTGAAGGTTCACCAATATTTGGATGAAAATGTGGTTATTCTAAAATTATTCCCTGGAATTACCGAAAAAGTGGTTCGTAATATTTTAGAAATCAAAGGATTGAGAGGCGTTGTTTTAGAAACTTTCGGCTCAGGAAATGCCCCAACGGTTGATTGGTTTTTAAAATTAATGAAAGAATTTGTTGAAAAAGGAATCATAATTTTTAACGTTTCCCAATGCAATGGCGGACGAGTAACGCAAGGAAGATATCAAACAAGTCAGTATTTGCAAGAGATTGGCGTGGTTTCAGGGGCTGACATAACAACCGAAGCGGCTATTACAAAATTAATGTTTGCTTTGGGGCAAAGTATTGATATTCAAGAAGTTAAAAAAATGCTTAAACATTCAATTGCGGGTGAAATTTCATAAAATAACCATCAAATTAAAACTATGCTATCTCCATTAGTTGTCGCTATTTTATTGATTACCAGTATATTACTGATAGTCATATTGAGTTCAAAATTCAAATTCAATACTTTTTATGTACTGTTTATCGTAGCCATTTTAGTTGGATTAACGGCTCAGTTTTCTGGTGAAGAAGTTATCAAAAATCTCAAAGCGGGTTTCGGACACACCCTTGAAAAAATTGGATTATTGATTATTTTGGGAACAACATTGGGCGTAATTTTAGATAAAACCAATGCTACCATTAGTATTGCCAACTATATTCTCGAAAAAACAGGTGAAAAATATGCAGCAGTAGCTATCACATTAATTGGTTTTATCATCGGTTTGCCCATTTTTTGCGATTCTGGATTTATCGTTTTGAGTGGTTTGCTTTATTCTTTGGGTAAAAAAGTTAAAAACTCTCAAGTATTTTTCACGGTTTGTTTAGCTGGATCTTTATTATCCGTTCATTGCCTTGTGCCTCCTCATCCTGGAATAACTGCTGCTGCGGGTTTAATGAATGTTGAATTAGGACAAACGATGTTATTGGGAATTTTTTTAGCCATTCCGGGAACAATCGTTGCTTATTTTTGGGGTAAATACTCGGGTAAAAAATATCAACATTTATATTCAGAAGATGTTGATTTACAGGATGATAAGATAGATTTATCATTGTTGAATTTACCTAAACCGCTCCATTCTTTTTTGCCTATTATTGTTCCTATTGCCTTAATATCACTTAAATCAATTATCCTTTTAAATCCTACAGTTTTCTCAGAATCAATTTTAAGTTTAGTAAAATTAGTAGGTGACCCAATTGTTGCCCTTTTTGTGGGTATTTTGATTTCAATTACCCTTTTTGAGAAATTTGAGAAAGTTAAATTGAATCATTTATTGGAAACATCCATTGAAAAAGCGGGACCAATTTTGGCAATTATTGCCATTGGAGGGGCATTCGGAGAAATTATTAAAATGTTGGATTTGGGGAAAGTTTTTGGAGCAACCATTACACAAAATCATGTTGGATTGTTGATTCCCTTCATTTTGACTGTAATTTTTAAAACTGCACAAGGTTCTTCAACAGTAGCAATTATCTCTTCAGCATCCATTATTTTCCCTCTTTTGCCTTCATTAGGATTGGATTCTGAATGGGGTCGACAAATTACTTTGATGGCAATGGGAGCGGGGTCGATGATGGTTTCTCATGCTAACGATGCCTACTTTTGGGTAGTTTCAAGGTTCGGAAATCTTAGTACCGATTTAGCCCTAAAATCTTATACAATAATGACCGTTTTGATGGGAATTACAACTTTTTTGATAGTTTGTTTGGTGCATCTGTTGCATGGATAACAATATAAGGTTATAATTCAAACAGTAATATTCGTATAAATCGAATCTAAAATTCTTACAAATGTTTTATAATCCTCGTTATTCAAATCTCCCCAACCTTTTCGACGCACTTCTGCCACAATTGGATAGGCTTCATCAAATTTATTTCTTCCAGCATCTGTTAAAGAAATATTAAATTTCCGACGGTCATTTTCTGCCATGGTGCGTTCTGACAACCCTTTTTTTACTAATAAATCAATAATTCTAGTAACGGTAGGAGCATCTTTTACAGTCATTTCTGCCAATTCATTTTGACTGATTCCTTTAATTTCATGTCTGTAAATATGATCTAAAAGTACCCATTGATCAACCGTTAAATCAACTTTTAAATCGTCAAATTTCTTTTGAATTTGTTGTCTTATTTTTTTAATTGTCGTATCAATTTTAAAAAAATAAGCACGGTTCTCGGTAGGATTGGAAGTCATTTTATCTGAAAATAGCGTTTATAAAGGAATTTGTAAATGTTGTTTCAACAACATTTGTTTACCAAATTAATACATTATTAGCTTATTAGCGATAAATATTCCTAAAAAATCAACTATTTGTCAATTGATATTTGATTTCTACATCATTTTGCATAAAAATTTTTCGAGGAATATTTTCGTGCATTCTTATTTCTAATTCTCTTTCAATTTCAGGAATTGAGTTAAATAATTGTTGGTAAGAATCTATCACAAAATACTGTTCTTGATAATGGTCTTTGATAAATGGCGTATCAAAAATTTGATGAACATTGTAGTCAAGTCTTTGAGGATGAGCGGATTCTAAACAATAAATGCTTTCACCTGAAGATGATAATATGCCAGCACCATAAATCTTTAATTGTCCGTTTTCTCTGATTAAACCAAATTCAACGGTGTACCAATAAAGCCGAGCAATGTATTCAATTGCCTCTTCATTTTCGACAAAACGAAGTGCAATTCGAGCCAATTCTTCTAAAAAATGACAAACGGATTGATTGGATAGTAAAGGAACGTGACCAAAAATATCATGGAACATATCAGGTTCTTCTAAATAATCTAATTGGTCACGTTTACGCAACCAAGTTGAAGCACAAAATCGTTTGTCTTTCATCAACTCAAAAAACGGACGATTATCAATTAATCCTGACACAACATGAATTTGCCAATCCGTTAAATTTTTTAGCAAAATATTGGTTTCCTGATAATTAGGAATTTTATCGGCAGAAAAATTCACTTTTTCAATTCCTTCTAAATAAGCAATACTGGCAATGGGCTTTAGTTGTTCAATTTGGCGGTTGAAAAGTATCTTCCAAACTTCAAAGTCTTCTGGCGTGTAAGCTGAATATTCTTGTGTCATTTCTTCGTTTTAGTATTTGTTTGTAAATATAATTAGTATAACAACTATTCGCAAGCTAAGTGAGTTTTTTTTAATCATGAGAATACTAGCCACAGGTTATCCTGTAACAAAATTCTCAGTAAACCTCCTTCAAAAAATCTAACACCGCATTCGTGAAAGCATGATTAGAATCGCCCGCCACCATGTGTCCTGCATCGGATACGTTCACGCTTCGCACATGAGGAACTTCATCCAAAAATTCTGCCATCACTTTTTCAGAAACTACATCCGACATCCCTCCTCGAACAATCATCGTTGGCACTTTTAGATTTTTGGCAGCCTGATACATTCGTGTTTCGTGCTTGATTTGTTGGTCGGGTGTAATGCTCTTCCAAAGCTCCAACATTTTCATATCCCAATGCCAATAATATCTTCCATCTGCTCTCAAACGCAGATTTTTCTCTAATCTTGAATGGTCTTTTGGCTTGGTTCGGTTGGGTAAATATGCAGAAACTGACTCAGCGGCTTCCTCAATTGAGGCAAAACCATGTTTATTGGATGCCATAAAAGCGAAAATTCTTTCGATGCCTTTTTGTTCAGTTTTTGGGGCAATATCTACCAAAATAATGGCTGATGAAATGGAGATTTCTGATTCTCCTTCGGCAATTAGAGAGGTCAATCCACCCATTGACGCACCCACTAAAGCAGGTTTTTTGCCAAGTTGTTTGATGACTTCCTTCAAATCCTTCCCTAAATCTTCAATATTATAACTTCCAGATTCTGACCAGCTACTATCTCCATGTCCACGAGCATCCAAAGCAATGGAATAATAACCATTCGAGGCAATCGTTTTTGCAGAATCTCCCCAAGAATGACGGGTTTGTCCGCCACCGTGAAGGAAAATAACAGGTTTATCTTCGGGATTCCCGAAAGTGTCAGCAACGATAAAAAATTCAGGAAATACTTCAAATTTGATTGTTTGCATGATGATTTTCTACTATTATAAGTTATTTAGGATATGAATTTAATAAATTGAACTGCCAAAATAGTAACATTATTAAATTAATTATTTTTTGTTGAAGTTTTTCATCTTCAAACAGGTTCAACGCATTTAAAAGTACAATAAAACTGCTTGGAAAAATACAAATTGAGCTTATTTTGGATAATGAAAAAAGATTCAATTTAAGATAAAACCTAAAAATGAAGTATTTATGTTAACATAAACCTAAAACC
>JANXRS010000345.1 GCA_025356745.1 Arcicella sp. | reverse complement strand
CTCAAAACGGCAAGTATTACAGATAAATTCTTTTACTTCACCCCATTCATTTTTGCGAGCCGTTACTCTGATAACTTCGTCTCCTCTGTACCAAAGCGTAACTTTTCCCGAACATTTACTACAACTACAACTGGCATCTTCTGGTTTGGAGAACCATACACGACTTTTGAAACGGTACGTTTTATCGGTTAATGCTCCTACTGGACAAACATCGATAACATTTCCTGAGAAATCATTGTCAATAGCTTTTTCAATATACGTACTAATTTCTGCATGGTCACCACGATTCATAACACCATGCACACGTCCGTCTGTAATTTGGTCGGCCGTATAAACGCAACGGTAGCACAAAATACAACGATTCATGTTCAATTTGATGTATGGACCTAAATCTACGGGTTCAAATGTATTACGTTCTTCAACCGTGCGAGTTTTAGATACACCGTGTTCAAAGGCAAAATTTTGCAAATCGCATTCCCCCGCTTGATCGCAAACTGGGCAATCCAAAGGGTGATTTAATAACAAAAATTCTACGATACCTTTTCGGGTTTCTAACACTTGTTCACTGATGGTATTTTCCACAACCATACCTTCTTGTACCTGCGTAATGCACGAAGGCATCAATTTAGGCATTGGGCGAGGGTCTTTTTCTGAACCAGCAGTTACTTTTACTAAACAACCACGACATTTACCACCCGAACCTTTCAAAGGTTCATAGTAGCACATGGCAGGAGGCGCAATGTGCGAACCAATTTGACGAGCCGCCTGCATGATAGTTGTCCCTGGTTCTACATCAATCGTAATATTATCTATTGTAACTTTCATTTTCTCAAATTTTCAAATTATAACGACCAACTCGCTCCTTCACGCATGAAAACTGCCCCTTTCTGCGTAGCCTTTTCTGGATGATTAATATGCCATTCAAATTCATCACGGAAATGACGAATCGCAGCGGCAACGGGCCAAGCGGCAGCATCTCCCAAGGGGCAAATAGTATTTCCTTCTATTTTCTTAGCAACATCCACTAACAAATCAATGTCTTCTTGCCGACCATTTCCGTGTTCAATTCTGTATAAAACTTTGTCCATCCAACCTGTCCCTTCACGACATGGCGAGCATTGTCCACATGATTCGTGGTGATAAAAACGCCCGAATGTCAAAGTGTTATGAACAATACAGGTAGTTTCGTCCATTACCACAAATCCTCCCGAACCCAACATCGTTCCTGTGGCAAAACCGCCATCTGAAAGAGATTCGTAGGTCATCAAACGATTTTCACCGTTAGTAGTTTTCAAAATTAATTCTGCTGGTAAAATCGGCACTGACGAACCTCCTGCGACAACGGCTTTCAACTTATGTCCATCTCTAATACCTCCGCACCATTCATCTCCGTATATAAAATCTTCAACTGATAATCCCAAAGACAATTCATAAACACCAGGCTTGCGAACGTGTCCAGAAACTGAAATTAATTTTGTACCTGTTGAGCGACCAATTCCAATTTTAGCATATTCATCCCCGCCATTGTTAATAATCCATGGAGTTGCCGCAATTGATTCTACATTATTCACAACCGTAGGACATTGCCACAAACCTTTCACAGCGGGGAACGGTGGTTTATTCCGTGGATTACCTCTTTTCCCTTCCAATGATTCTAACAGAGCAGTTTCTTCTCCACAAATATAAGCTCCTCCGCCTAATTGTACATAAAGTTCAAGGTCATAACCCGAACCTAAAATATTTTTACCCAATAATCCTTTGTCTTTCGCCTCTTGAATAGCTTTTTCAAGAATTGTTGCCACATACATTAATTCTCCACGAATATAAATATATGAAGTATTTGCACCCAACGCATAAGATGATACAATCATGCCCTCAATTAAGGTATGGGGCGATTTCATCATCAAATAATGGTCTTTGAAAGTACCTGGTTCAGATTCGTCGGCATTACAAACTAAATAACGAGGCACTCCTTCAGGTTTTGCCAAAAATGACCACTTCATTCCCATTGGAAAGCCTGCACCGCCACGTCCACGAAGTCCTGATTTTTTTACTTCCTCAGTAACTTCATCGGGAGTCATTTTTTTAATGGCTTTCTCCACAGCAGCATAACCACCATGTTTTCTAAAAACGTCGATGGTTTCAATACCTTGAACGTCAATGTGTTCGGTTAATATTTTCATGTTGTAATCTGTGTATTCTTTATCAATTATCGATTTTAGGATTTACTTTTTACCTAAAAATTTCATGAATCTAATTTTAGTTTTACCTATTTTGACAATTCTTCAAGAATTTCATCAACTTTCTGAGTAGTCAAATTCATATAAAATTGTTCACGGATTTGAAAAACGGGTCCCCATCCACAAGCGGCTAAACATTCGACTTCTTTAACGGTAAACTTTCCGTCCGCAGTAGTTTCACCTGTATTGATTCCCAATTTTGCTTTCAAATGGTCATAAACTTCAACACCGCCCATCAAACAACATGGCCCTGTTCTGCAATATTCAATCACGTGATTCCCAACGGGCTCGAGATGAAACATGGTGTAGAATGAAGCAACTTCATAAACTTCCACTGGACTAAGTTTCAGTAATCCAGCCACATAGTCCATCACTTCGGGCGAACACCATTTCCATTCGGCTTGGGCTAAATGAAGAATAGGTAATAAAGCTGATTTTTGTTTTCCTTCTGGATAACGATTAATTATTTCGTGTACTTTGTCCAACGTTGAAGCTGGAAATTGAATGGTTTGCGTATTGGTCATTTTTTTGAGTGTGGAGTTGCGAGTTTTGCGTGTGGAGTTATTCTCCTCAAATCTCGTTCTCTATTCATCTTCTAAATAATATTCGTCTTCAAAAACTTCTAACTGAGTAAGTAAAGCTGGTTGAAAGTTCTTTGTTTCTGATTTTGGAAGCTTCATTTCATACATTGCATCTTCAACGGCTGATTGAAAACAACTCTCCCAAATCTCATTTACATAATTTTGAGTAATACTTGGCACATCTTCACGTATTACTTGCATCTCTTTTCGAGCATTTCTTATGGTCTTTGCCCAACTACTTGAACGCTTTTCAGGCTGATATTTCCATTTCAAAACGTGCATCATGACTAACGCTAAAAATGTTCTAAATTCACGTTTATCTTTTTTAGCCATGTTTTGATAAAGATGTTCCAATCCGATAAGTGCTTCGGAATAATCATATTTTTTGATACGTTCTTCAATCGAAGTTATCGTTTCATAATATGATTCAGATACTAAATTTTGCCATTGTGTACTGGTCATGATTTTTAGAAATTAAGCATCTAATTCTCCCGCAATTACATTCAGCGAAGATAACGTTACGATGGCATCAGAAAGCGTTGTGCCGACAATCATTTCAGGGAATGCTTGATAATAAATAAAACTTGGACGACGATATTTTAAACGGTATGGTGCTCTGCCTCCATCTGATACTAAATAGAATCCTAATTCGCCATTTCCACCTTCTACGGACTGATAAACTTCTCCAACAGGCGCATCAATTTCACCCATTACGATTTTGAAGTGATAAATCAATGCCTCCATATTACCATACACTTGATCTTTATCTGGTAAGTAATAATGAGGTGCATCAGCGTGAAATGCTCCTTCTGGAAGGTTTTGTAACGCTTGTTTGATAATGCTCAAACTTTGCCACATTTCTTCACCACGAACCAAGAAACGGTCGTAAGTATCGCCTTTCGTTCCCACTGGTACTTCAAATTCAAAGTCTTCGTAAGATGAATATGGATTCATGGCACGTACGTCATAATCTACACCCGTTGCTCTCAAATTTGGCCCTGTAAAACCATAATTTAAAGCACGTTCTGCTGAAATTACCCCTACGTTTTGAGTTCTATCCATGAAAATACGGTTACGTTTCACCAGACTTTCAAATTCCAATAAACCCTTTGGAAAGTCATCTAATAAGATATTGATTTTACGAATAGCTTCTTTCGACAAATCACGCTCCATTCCTCCGAAACGCCCCATATTAGTTGTCAATCTGGCTCCACACATCTCCTCATAAATCTCATAGATGTGTTCACGCCACTGCATTACATATAGGAAACCTGTTAAAGCTCCTGTATCCACCGCTAAAATTGAATTACAAATCAAGTGATCAGCAATACGGGCCAACTCCATCATAATTACCCTGATGTATTGAGCTCTTTTGGGTACTTCAATACCAAGCAATTTCTCTACTGTTAGATGCCATCCCATATTATTGATGGGCGACGAACAGTAATTCATTCGGTCGGTAAGCGTAGTAAGTTGATAAAACGGACGACGTTCTGCAATTTTTTCAAATGCACGATGAATATAGCCAACGGTTTGTTCTGCATCAATAATGGTTTCTCCATCCATCGTTAAGATGTTTTGGAAAATTCCGTGCGTTGCAGGGTGTGTTGGACCTAAGTTCAAAGTCGTTAGGTCATTCACATATTTTTTATTTTCTTGTGCCTTTGTTAAGCCCACGTGTGGGTTTGACACTAATGCTATTTCAGCCATAATTTAATTTTTTATCTGCCAAACAAAGCATCAATTTTATCCTCACGGGTGGCATCTTCTAATGGATATTCTTTACGCATTGGAAAATAATCCATATCATCCATATTCAAGATTCTTTCCATTTTCGGGTGTCCTGTGAAGGTAATCCCGTAAAAATCAAATGCTTCACGCTCCATCCAGTTAGCACTTGCGTACAAACCTGTGAGGGTTGGTACAGCAATATTTTCTCTAGTAACGTAAAGTTTAATGATTAATCTTACATTATTTTCGAGGCTGTGTAAATGATAAATTACGCCAAATTCATGACTTGGAACTTGCGGAAAATGAATTCCCGCTATGTCAGTCAAAAAGTGAAATTTGAATGTGGGATGTTGGTATAAATAGTGCATCAAAGGAATAATCGTCTCGCTTGTAGTTGTTACGTTCAAAAGTCCGTAATTTTCTACAATACCATAGATTCTCTCTTCACCAAATTGTGCTACTAAATCTTGTGCTACTTGTTCGTTGCTCATTGCTAATTATTCTATTCCGTAAGAGGCCAAAAGGGCTTTGTATTCGTCTGATTCTCTGCGTCTTCTTTGTTCAGATTTTGCAATTTCTTGGATTTGCATAAAACCATCCAAAATTTGTTCTGGGCGTGGCGGGCAACCTGGCACATACACATCCACAGGAATGATTCTGTCAATGCCTTGCAATACTGAATAGGTATCAAAAATACCGCCAGAACAAGCACATGCACCCACTGAAAGTACCCAACGTGGTTCTGCCATTTGAAGGTAAACTTGTTTGAGGATAGGACCCATTTTCTTAGAAATTGTTCCCATCACCATCAGAATATCTGCTTGGCGTGCTGAAAATGACATTCTTTCAGAACCAAATCGTGAAATATCGTAGTGCGAACCCGCAGTTGCCATAAATTCGATTCCGCAACATGACGTAGCGAAAGGCAAAGGCCAAAGTGAATTGGCACGAGCAAGTCCCACAAAATCGTCTAATTTTCCAGCGAAGAAACCTTGTCCTTCAAGCCCAGCAGGGGCATCAACTGTTTTTATTATTGTATCGCTCATTGTATTAATTTAAGAATTTGAGCATTTGAAAATCGGGCAACGTTTGCTTGAAAACATTATCCTCAAATTATCATTTGTTTCAAATTCCTACAAAAGTCTTTTTTTATAACTTATAAACAATGTGTAAAATGAAAGAGTTTTCAATTTTTTGAACATTTGTCGCCCAATTACACATTTTCAATTTAAATTATTTCTCCCAAGTTAAAACGCCTTTCTTTATAACATAGATAAATCCTGCTAATAATAAGCCCATAAAAACAATCATTTCTATGAACATATCCATCGCTAAAGCGGATGATGATTTTATCCATCCCATGAAATTTACTGCCCAAGGATACATAAAGATGATTTCTACATCGAAAAGTACAAATAATATAGCTACTAAGAAATACTTTACTGAAATCGGTGTACGGGCATCTCCAATTGATTCGATACCACATTCAAAAACATCATCCTTTAATTTACTATGACGTTTTGGTCCAAGCCAATGGGTTGCAAGCATCGTTGCAACAATAAATGCTAAAGCTGCACCAATTTGTACGAGAACGGGAAGATAGTCTGATGGTTGATAGTTCATATTATTTACAACCACATTTCATCATATAGAACATAGAAAATTTAAGCAATTGTTTATTAATGATTTTCTATACTGACAATTTGTGGTGATGTTTTTGTTTTGTCGTTGAATTAAGTCGCAATTTACTTATAAAATTTTGTTTACGACATTTTTTTATAGTTAAAACAGGTTCAACGCATTTAAAAGTACAATAAAACTGCTTGGAAAAATACAAATTGAGCTTATTTTGGATAATGAAAAAAGATTCAATTTAAGATAAAACCTAAAAATGAAGTATTTATGTTAACATAAACCTAAAACC
>JANXRS010000343.1 GCA_025356745.1 Arcicella sp. | reverse complement strand
GGTTTTAGGTTTATGTTAACATAAATACTTCATTTTTAGGTTTTATCTTAAATTGAATCTTTTTTCATTATCCAAAATAAGCTCAATTTGTATTTTTCCAAGCAGTTTTATTGTACTTTTAAATGCGTTGAACCTGTTTTACGACCATTAACGAGTTTATTGCCATCAATGCCTTTATCTTCACTGATAAATGCCGCTACTTTAACTGATTGACTACAATCGGGCGGCGTTCCGCACATAACAAACTTGGCGTTTCTTTCTTGCCTTGTCTTTTACGTTCTAATTTATTCAAGGTGGAATTGAGACATTCTAATGTTCCGTCCTTTTTCCACTTCCTAAAATAGTAATAAACTGTCTCCCAAGGAGGGTAATTATCGGGAATATTTCGCCATTGTGTGCCTGTCCGTAAGATATAAAATTGGGCATCTAAGACATCCCTTAAATTATATTTCCGCTTTCTTTGGTCAGAAATAATCGGGCGGCGTTCCGCTTCTTTGATAATTTCCCAACGGGAATCGGTTAAAACTTCGTAACAAGTTTGCATATCTGATAAATTTTGTCGTTTAAAAGATAACAAACCGATTCCCTTTTTTGATTAAAAACTAAAATTTAAACATCTTCTAAAACATACAAGTACTCTTCCAAATTTTAGTTAAACTTTTATTTAATTAATGACATTTATTTATCAGAATATCGTTATTATTGTACTGTAAGAATATTATAGGTATTTAGAATTGAAAATTTATTAAAAATAAATTAAATTATGTTAGCTCAATTTTCAGATTCTCCGAACAAATCATGGCTTAACATTGATATAGCCATAGAAATTATTAACAGAATGATAGCCGAACAAATGAAGGGCTTACACGAATTCTGTTTTCCTTATGAATATGCTGGAATTAGTTATGATGAATATAGAAACGATTCTGAATATCAGGCATATATGAGTAAAATTAATAATTTTAAAAATGAGATTAGACAACTATATAAAGGAGAAAATATAGAAAAAATCTTGAATAAGGTTGAAAACGACTATGCCCCATACATCAAAAATATGTTTAACCAAACACAATACGCCTAAAATTAAATGAAAAAGGATTATGGTTTTGACGGATTGGACGTTGCGCAAAAAGTATTATTAGAAACATCATTTGATGATGCCATTAAGGGACATCACCCTTTGGCAATTATTTTAGGAGGACAACCTGCCTCTGGAAAAACACAACTCTTTGGACATATACAGAATAATATTTATCCTAATAAACAATTCGTCATTATAAATGGAGATGAATATAGAGCACATCATCCAAGAAGTAATGACATTGCTACTAAATATGGTAAGGACTATGCTGATGAAACACAACCTTTTGCGAATAGTTTAGTCAAATTCATGAAAGAAGAATGTATCAAAAGACGCTATAATTTTATCCTTGAAAGTACATTTAGAAATATTGAAACTATAAAGGAATCTTCCGAAGAATTAAAAAAAGAGAATTATAAAACTGCTGTTCATGCTTTATCAGTACCTTATTGGGATAGTATTCTTGGAATTTTTGAACGTTATGAAAAACAAATCGAACTAACTGGTTTTGGACGTTTTTCACCACTCGCTACCCACGATGAAGCATTCGAAGCATTGCCAAAAAATTTAAAAACGTGTTTACAAGAACAACTTTTTGGTGAAATATTTATTTACAAAAGATCTCTCACAGGTTTAGAAGGTATAAAAGTGAATTCTGTTTCAGACATTAATTATAATCTGAAGGATAGATTACCTATTTCAAATCCTGCGTTTTATAAAGATAAATTTGAGAATATTTTACAAATGGCTCGAATAAGAGTTTGTCTGGATAGCGATTACTTAACGGGTTTAGATTTAATCATTGAAAACCTAAATAATGAATTGCTGTAGAGAAAGTCATTTTATACCCCGCAAAATCCGAACAGGTACACCTGTAAAAGCAGCATTTCCCGTCAATTCATCAATCAACAATTCATCCGTTAAATCGTTTAAACTTACTCCCGCATGAGCAGTCGCAACGTCTAATTGTACCCCTCTGCGAGCGTGTCCGAAACCATGAGGAATACTGACTACATTTGGCATAATTTCATCCGTAATTTCTACCACAATCTCTACCCTTCCCACCCTTGACTCAATTTGTACTTTTTCCAGATTAACGATTCCACGATTAGCAGCCGTTTCTGGGTGAATCATAAGTGTACAACGGTTCTGCCCTTTCATTAATCTTTCTGAATTATGCATCCATGAGTTATTACTTCTGAGGTGTCTTCTGCCAATTAATTGTAAGTCAAAATCAGTACTTTTTGTAGCTTTTAACAATTTCTCAAAATTAATTTTTACTCTCTCCAAATCCTGCATAATTAGTTCGGAATTAATGTTAATTTCTTGATTATCAGTCAATAATTTCTCTTTCAAGCACGGACGCAAAGCTCCTAAATCTTCACCATGAGGATTGTCTTTTAGTTTTTGGAGTGTCAAACCGTCTTTACCATAAGGACCATATTGTATAGCCATCGCCAATTTTTCTTCTGGGTTTTTTGGGGCTGGGATGTCAGACCCTTCTCCTGTTATTAAACGATTTTTTATCTCCTCAAAAATCTCCCAATCATGGCGTTGGTTATTATCTTTTTCAAATAAAGGCTGTGTATATTTAGCGGTATTTCTAACGGCTAAATTATGAAAAGCTATATCATAATGAGCCACTTCTAATCCCGTTGTTGGAGGCAAAATAATATTGGCGTGCCGAGTGGTTTCATTGATGTAAATATCCACTGAAACCATATAATCCAATCCTTCCAAAGCGGTATCTAATTGTGTTCCATTCGAAGTACTTAAAACTGGATTTCCGCAGACCGTAATAAGGTTTTTTATTCCGCCCGCCAAAATATCTTCAGCCATTGCCGAAACTGGTAATTCACCGTCAAATTCTGGCAATTTCCTAACAGCAGATTGGTAACGGTTAAAATAATTTTCACCTTTTTTTGCTCTTCCTAAAAGGTCGAAAGCAGGCTGTGGAAACATGGCTCCACCTTCAGAATCCATATTTCCAGTAAAGATATTTATACAATTTATTAACCACTGACATACACCTCCAAATGCTTGTACACTCACACCCATGCGTCCATATACGACTGAACTTTTAGCGGTCAACAACTCATTAACAAGGATCTCAATAGTTTCTGATGCCATTCCAGTAATACTCGAAACTGCTTGTGGAGTATAACTCTCAATAGCAGATTTTAGCAATAAAACTTCTTCGGGTGTTATATTTAATTGGTCATAATGAAGAAATTCCTTGGTATTTAAAACCTCATTCAAAATCGCCAATAACAGATATACGTCGGTGGCAGGTTTTATGAATAAATGCTGGTCGGCAATTTTAGCAGTTTCAGTTTTCCTTGGATCAATTACTACAAATTTTCCGCCTCTTTTTTGAATAGCTTTTAACCGATGTGCTACATCGGGAACAGTCATTAACGAACCATTGGAAGCCAATGGATTTGCGCCAATAATGAGCATAAAATCGGTTCTATCAATATCAGGAATAGGCAACAAAAGCGGATGTCCAAACATTTGCCAAGCCACAAAATGGTGAGGTAGTTGGTCAGCGGAAGTGGCTGAAAAACGGTTTTTAGTTCCTAAAGCCCTTAAAAATGCGGGAGCCGTCAATAAAGTTCCAGAATTATGTACGGAGGGATTACCCTGATAAACTCCCACAGCGTTTTTGCCGTGTTGATTTTGAATTGATTTTAGTTTTGAAGCCACTTCATCAAAAGCTTCATTCCAAGAAATGGTTTCCCAACCAGTTTCAGTCCGTCTGACGGGTTGTTTTAATCGATTTTCATCCAAGTAAATATCTTTTAATCCTACCGCTTTAGGGCAGATATGTCCACGAGAGAAAGGGTCATTTTTATCGCCGTTGATGGTCAGGATTTCATTATTTTCATTGACTTTAATTTCCAAACCACAGATGGCTTCACAGAGATTGCAAGCACGATAATGAGTACGGATATTTATTGATGAATTCATATTTTTTAATGAAATAGTTAAAAATATACTTGAAAGTACGAAAAAAACACTATTTATTGCTTATAAATTTCTCTATTACAGTCCTATTTAACCTTTTTTAAAAAAGATTTTAGTAAAACAAATAAGTGAAAATAGAATTTGTAAGCCTGTCATTTAATAATAGAAATAGGGGCAAAAAGCGTAATTATATGTATTTTTTGGGTTGTAAAAAGTAAATATATCGAGTATTTTTTTATTGTATAATAAAAACAACATTAGTGAAGATTAATTATTAAGCGTTCTATGTAATATTGTATATCCTATTGTATTCCCTTAAAACGAGACATTTATACAACAATAGTTCAGATTACTATAGTTTACCATAACACAATCCAACATAAAATCCTTTCTTTCTTTGCAGGCATCTTTCTATAAAGATTAATCTGCACTCAACTTTCTTTGAAGTAGAAAATTAATAGTTAATACCAAATTACCCTAAGTTTACACAGCTCAGTCGTCATTAATAATAATTAAAAATCTAACATACAAATGCTTAATCGTAAAAATAAGCACTTGTGTACGTATTTTATTATTCCTTTTTATTCAAAGCAACTATTAAAACATGAAACCACTCTACAATGATTTTTTAACAGTAGCACGTAGTATTGTTGAAGCCAAATATGACGATGAGTCATTTGATTGTCCTGCCCTTTGCGAAGCACTAAAAATGAGTCGCTCACACGTACACAGAAAATTGGTAGAAAAAACCACTCTTTCTTGCTCAGAATTCATTCAAAAAATACGGCTCCAAAAAGCCAAGGAACTACTAATGAATACCTCCCATTTGATTTATGAAGTGGCGTTTAGCGTTGGTTATTCAGATGCCAATTATTTTAGTCGTTCGTTCTCAAAAATCTACGGTATTCCTCCTTCACAGTGCCGTCAAATTTCGGCTTAATCATGAATTACCTCACAAGGTAAATAGTATCACTTATTCCCTATTTTATGAAAACAGTATTTGCTTTTCAAGGAATTGCTTTTTCAATTCCTTCATTTAATATTTTTTTTGAAAAGAAATTCCTCTTGCGTTTTTTGTTATTTTTTTTATTTTTATTGGCATCATTTAAGGGAATAGCACAGGACAATACGTGGACTGGTGGCGGGGGTGATGCTAATTGGTCGACAGCTGCAAACTGGAGTTTGGGTGTACCAACAACTGCTCATCGGGTTGTTTTTGATGCTTCTCATGACGTTACACAAACAGTAGCCGTAACAGTGTCTGCCATAAAGATAACAAACAATGCGATAGTCAATATTAGCTCCACAGGAGTTGCACACAATTTTACTTGTACTAATGGAATCAATAGTATAATAGATGTAGGAAGTACACTTAACCTTACAGGAACTACAGCAGTAATTTCCCTTGTTTTTACTTCTGGTGGAATAACAGAAATTTTTGTTATAGATGGGACTTTAAATATAGGCAGTAACGCAACATTTAATAGTGCAAATAGTAATACAAGTGTAAATGGTACTGTTAAAAGGTCAAGCATTACAGCCTCAACTGTATTATCCTCAGCATTAAATTTAAATTTTCTTAGTGGCGGAAATTTTGAGTTAGCTGCAAATGCAGGTATAATACCGATAGCAACATGGAATTCAAATTCAACTTTGAAGATTCTGGGAGTTATCAACGGAACGCTTTCGGGAATGGCACAAGACTTTGGCAATGTAATTTGGAATTGCTCTGGACAGATTTCTTTAACAACATTTTCACCTAATTCAGTAAAGGGTAATTTCGATGTTCAAAATACAAATTCTCAATTACTATCCGTTACAACAACGCCTCTGACTATTTCAGGGAATTATATTCAAGCAGGTGATGTAAGAATTGCTTCATTAAGTGTACCAAGAACCTGGAATGTTCATGGTGATGTAATAATAAACTCAGGTACCTTGACACTTTCAACTGGTACAGGGATAAGTACAATAAATGTAAAAGGTAATTTTACACATTTAGGCGGAACAATAACAGAAACAGCTTCGGGATCAGGTCAAATAAATTTTGATGGTATTACTACTTATACCTCTGGTGGTATAGTTTCAAATACCATAGATTTTACAGTAAATACTTCAAAAATATTGACAATGGCTGCTGCGGGAACTGTAATTACAGGTGGTGGTTCTTTTACTCTAAATAGTGGTTCAACCTTAAATATTAAATCCACCGATGGAATAACGATAGGTGGAGCTAATGGCAACATCTTAGTGACAGGAGCAAGGAAATACGATTCGGGAGCAAATTATATTTATTCTGGAGCCAATCAAAGTACTGGAAATGGACTCACTGCTGCTGCCAGTTTAAAGCTTCAAGGTTCAGCTACAAAAATATTTAGTAATGCAGTGACTGTTTCTGAGAATACAACTATTGATAATGGTGTGATTGCAGGTTTAGGTTCATTTTCATCATCAACGGGAACTTTAACAATTAAATCTGAAGGAACTCCTAATGGAACTTGGGGAAGTACAGCATCAAGTGCAACTTATAAAAATATTACCTATTTTGGTACATCAGATTTAGGTGCTTTAAATATTATTACAGGAAGTTGTCCTTCAATAATTGTTTCGCCAATTAGTGCTACTCCAACCGCTGTGATGTGTTTTGGTGGTAGTAATGGTTCAATTTCTTTACCAACTGCTGAAACTTCGGGAGGTACACTTGGGAAAAGTCTAAGTTATTCGTGGTCGAAAAATGGAGGAGGATTTAGTTCTACTTTACAAAGTCCTTCGTCACTTTTAGTAGGTACCTATTCAGTTACCATTACAGCTACTAATGCAAATCAATGTACTGGTAATTTAGTTGTTAGTGGAATTGTAGTTACGCAACCTGCTATTATAACTGCCTCAATATTTTCTCAAACCAACGTCTTCTGCAAAGGCAACTCCACAGGTTCAGTTACAATAGCTGGAAGCGGTGGTATAGGTTCGTATATGTATAAACTAGGAAGTGGAATATATCAATCAAGTGGTACTTTTTCAACTCTTTTAGCTGGTGATTATATAGTTACGGTTAAAGATGATAATAATTGTACTACTCCAATTTCTGTTACTATTACTGAACCAACCTCAATAACCAAGGTAACTGCCTCAAGTAATTCACCAATTTGTTCAGATTCAACTGTTAACTTAATATCAACAATAAGTAATTCAACAGCCATATCAACTACTGTTTGGACAGGTCCAAATTCATACACTGCAAGTACGGCAAATGCGAGTATTACAAATGTTGAAACTGCTAAGAGCGGTATTTATACTATTACAGTTACAGATGCAAATAATTGTGTAGTAACTGCTACTACCAATGTCGTTATCAATCCTCCACCTGCTGTTTATGTGGTAAGTGGTGGTGGTTTTTACTGTGAAGGAAGTCTGTCAGGCTCACAAGTGACCCTAAGTGGTTCAGCTGTAGGTTTTAATTATACTTTAAATAGTGTCTCTTTCCCTTATGCAGGTTCAACGTTGGCTGGAACAGAAAATCAGTTAAATTTTACAACTCCTCCTGCCGCAGGTATTTATACCATTACGTCAAAAAATACAACTACAAATTGTAGTATTACTATGACAGGCAATGCTATTAATACCTTTGCATCCCCTCCATCAATAACAGCCATTAAAACGAATGTGAATTGTAAGGGAGGAAGTGATGGTACGATTACAATAACAGGTTCTGAGGGTTCGGGTAGCTATAAGTACTCTATCAACGGAGATTCTTATGTTTTAAGTCCTATATTTTCGGTTTCTGCTGGTACGTATAACATGAAAGTAAAAGATGTTGCAACGGGTTGTGAGAGTGTAGGATTTTTAATAACTGTTGCGGAACCAGCTTCATTACCAAGTGGAACAATAAGTGGAACAACATTTATCTGTGTTGATTCTTCTGCTCCAATTATTACATTCTTAGGCAGTGGCGGAAGTGGAATATTAACCTATACTTATAGAATTAACAAAAATAATGATTTGAAAACTACTTCAAATATAATTACTTCAACAGGCATGGCAGGTTCATTCACTTATGGTTTATTGAGGGTAACTGATGCTAATAGTTGTGTGGTTAATTATACTACTCAAGATACTGCCACCATTACGGTCAATCCTTTGCCAATATTCACCACAACTTTCACAAATCCAACTTGTAGTGGCGTTACAAACGGTTCAATCAAGATAACTACTTCAGTAATAAATCCTAAGTTTAACATAAATGGAGAAACTTATATTGCAGGAACAAGTCCACATACTTTCTCAACTTTGGCTGATGCAACCTACACAATTAAAATAAAAGATGGCAATAGTTGCGAGAGTCCTGCACAAACTATAATACTTAGGCAACCTGCCCTAATTGTGGTTAGTGCAATTCCAACTTCTGCTGTATGTTTTGGTGGAAATGGTTCGGCTATTCTTTCTGCAACGGGTGGAAATGGTAGCTATACTTTCAGTTCATCGGGTGGCACGGTCACAGGAAATTCATTATCAGCAATTGCCGAAACATATTTAATTACTGCGACGGATGGCAATGGTTGTAGTGGAACTTTCTCAGTAACAATTGGACAACCAACAACCGCCACGAGCATTTCTGCTTCAAGCAATTCTCCGGTCTGCGAAGCATCGGTATTAAGCTTATCTTCAACGCCAATTTCATCAACGAATGGGTTGACTTACGCTTGGGCAGGACCAAATGCGTTTACCGCTTCAACACAAAATGTAAGTATCGAAACAACTACTTTATTAGCGGCAGGAACATATACGGTCACTATTACTGATGCAAATGGTTGTGTCGCCACAGCAGTAACATCAGTAATGATTAATCCTTTGCCTTCTGCTTTCTTAGTAACAGGAACGGGAGCAATTTGTAATGGAGTTTCCTCTCCCATTACTTTAAGTAGTTCAGAAACTGAAGTTAATTATAACCTAAAAGTAGTGGGTTTCACTTATAATGGTTCTGTAATATCTGGAACAGGAAGTGCTTTATCATTCATTCCTCCTGCATCTCCAACAGGTGTTTACACCATTGAAGCAACTAACATAGTCACAGGTTGCAAAAGAGTAATGAGTGGATTAGTTGAAACTTTAATTTCAACTAATCCATTGCTTAATATAACTTCACAATCCAATGTGAGTTGTTTAGGTGGTAGTGATGCGACTGTAACCATAATAGCCTCGTTGGGAAGTGATTTATATAATTACACCTTCAATGGCGAAACTTCACAAGGAATTGGGGTATTTACGGGTAAATCTGCAGGGACTTTCCCAATTAGTGCCATTGATGTAAATACAGGTTGTGTAGGAACAATCAGGGTAACAATAACTGAACCAACATCTTTGCCAAGTGCTACAGTTGGCTCTTCTGGAATTGCTTGTTTGGGTAGTACAGTAACCTTAACGGCTACTGCTACCGATGGAACTTCTGGTTATACTTACAATTGGAATGGAACTGGATTTTTTGCTTCCAATAGCTTACCTGTAACTACTTCTGGGGTAAATATAGTAACGATTAAAGACTCAAAAGGATGTGTTTCTGCGGCAACAGTTTCAACGACAGTGACGTTTAATACTTTACCCGTTCCAATTATTACGGGTACAAAAACTATTTGTAGTGGCTCAACATTAAATTTAACGGCTAATGATGGAATAACTTACGCATGGTCTGGACCCAATTCGTTCACTTCGACAACTGCTATCATCAGTATTTTAAATGTTCATGATTCGGTTGCAGGGGTTTATTCAGTAATCGTAACGAATGCCAATGGTTGTTCAGCAACCGCCACATCACTTGTAATAGTTAATACGATGCCAATAACACCAACCGTTCAAGCAAATGTAAGTGTTCAATCAGGACTGAATATTTCTTTAACGGCAACAGGTTGTATAGGAACCTTAATATGGTTCAACGCAACGAATAATTCATCTGTAACCATGCCTGTTTCGCCAACTGCAACTACCAATTATTATGCAAAATGTGAAGTGACAACCAATGACGTAACTTGCATAAGTTCAGCATCTGAGAACATAATCGTTTCTGTTGAACAACTCATTATTTTTAGTATTAAAAGTGGTGATTGGGAAGACCTAACAACATGGAATATTGGTAGATTACCATTGGTCTCTGAGGAAGTAACGATTGATAGAACACATACCATTACTATCAGGACTGATACTCAAGCTACTGCGAAGAAAATAATTTATAAATTAAATGCTACCCTCAACTTTAGTAATACATCCGCTAAATTAACATTAAGAAGTCTTTGATATTATTTTATTGATTTTGTTTTTGATTTACTTGTTAAGCTCTACTTCGATGTATTCAATTTATCAATTATTTATATAGAAATTTACGAACAAAAGAACAAAGATTCTTTACTATTCCCCATCTAATCATTACAAACATATTTCTAATAAAAGATAAGGAAATGTCTTGTCTCTACAAATTACCCTCATTTTTCAATCTTTTCTATTAATTTTACACTTCCAGAAAACATATATATTTTTGAAAACGATATTACTCCCAAAAATTCAGCAATCTTTCCAAACGGAAATCCCTTTGCCTTCTTCTAAATCAGAATCCAACAGAGCTTTGATTATCAATGCTTTAGCTCATGGAAAAGATAATTTATCGAACCTGGCTGAAGCCCGTGATACTCAAACCATGATGCGACTATTGGCTTCTGATGATGCCATTGCCGATGTGATTGATGCAGGTACAACGATGCGTTTCCTCACTGCTTATTTTGCCGTAACGAGTCAGCATAAAACCATGACCGGTACGCCCCGTATGTGCGAGCGTCCAATCGGGATTTTGGTAGATGCTTTGCGTTTCTTAGGTGCTGATATTCAATATACTAACAAAGAAGGTTACCCGCCATTGGAACTGAAAGGTTTTCATTTTTCAGGGAATAATCACTTGCAAATTCGGGGTGATGTATCGTCTCAATATATTTCCGCAATTTTGATGATTGCTCCTCTTCTTCCCGAAGGTTTAGTCTTGAAAATTACGGGTGAACTAGGTTCAAAGCCTTATATAGAAATGACTTTGAAGCAAATGGAGGCATTCGGTGTGAAGATTTTGAGAGATTGGGAAAATATGACATTGACCGTTAAAGCCCAAAAATATGAGCCAATTCCTTACGCCATTGAATCGGATTGGTCGGGGGCAAGTTATTGGTTTTCGGTGGTGGCTCTTGCTGAAAACGAAGATGCTGAATTAGAATTATTGGGATTAAAAGAAAACTCGCTTCAAGGAGATTCGGTTATTACGGATATTATGAGTCACTTAGGCGTAAAATCTGAATATACAGGACGTGGTTTTAAACTCACAAAAATCCCTTCGGATTCAGCGTTGGAGTGGGATTTTACTAATTGTCCTGACCTTGCCCAAACTGTTTGCGTAGTGGCATCTGCCAAGAAAGTACCGTTGACTTTAACAGGAATTGAATCGTTAAAAGTAAAAGAAACCGACCGAATTGTTGCTCTTCAAAACGAATTAGCGAAGATGGGAACAAAATTAGAGGAAATAGAAACCAATCATAAATATTTGCTTACACCCTCTCCTATCCTATTGACGCCAACCTCAATTCATACTTACGATGACCACCGCATGGCAATGGCTTTTGCTCCTTTGGCATTGTTAATGGATATTGTGATTGAAGAACCTGATGTAGTAGTGAAATCGTACCCTTCATTTTGGAAGCATTTTGAGAAGATTCAATAAATATTTAGTGTAATAATGGCTATTTTTAAATCAAGACAGAACTTACTCCATTTGTTTAACACTCATTTTCAAACTAAAAACCCTATTTTTTAGTTCTTTCTTTGTTAATTTTGTATTTAAAATATATTAAAATGAAAAATCTAATCTTATTCGTCTCCATTATTGCTCTATTAACGAGTTTTAAGTCGGCAGACAAAAATCCAATTAAAAAAGCTAAGTTGAAAGCCGATGCCGATAACGGAGGAATTACGCTTCCAAAAGGTTTTGGGGCATTAGTCGTTTCGGAGGGTGTTGGAAAAGCTCGCCACATTGCGGTGAGTGAAAAAGGGGATATTTATGTCCGTCTTGCCAAACTCAAAGATGGTAAAGGAACAATCATTTTGAAAGACAATAATGGTGATGGTAAGGCAGATGAAAGCATCGGTTTTGGTAGTTTTGTCGGTACTGGTATCGTTATTGGAAACAATTATTTATACGCTTCTTCCGATTCTTCAGTAGTGCGTTATCCAATGGTAAAAGGCTCTCCCGACGAATCTAAACCAGAAACTATCGTTACGGGTTTAGAATTATACAGCGAACACGGCACAAAATCTTTGGCTCTTGATGATAAAAATCATTTGTATGTAACCTTTGGAGCTCCATCGAATGTTTGCCAGGAAAAGAACCGAATGAAAGGTTCAAAAGGTATGACACCTTGCCCAATTTTAGAATGGCATGGGGGCGTTTGGCAATTTGATGCTAACAAGAAAAATCAGAAACAAGCTGATGGTTTCAGATATGTTACAGGTATTAGAAATATCGTTGGGCTTGATTGGAACAAACAACAAGGCGAGCTTTACGCTATGCAACACGGACGTGACCAATTGACAACTCTTTTTCCAGAAATGTATAATGCCGAACAAAGTGCAGAATTACCTTCTGAGGAATTTTTATTATTGAAAAAAGGTTCTGATTTTGGCTGGCCATATTGTTACCATGACCGTTTTCAAGGTAAGAAAATCCTTTCACCAGAATATGGTGGAGATGGTAAAAAACAGGAAATTTGCGAAGGAAAAGACAAACCAATTATGGCCTTTCCAGCACATTGGGCTCCCAATGCTTTAATGTTTTATACGGGTGATATGTTCCCTGCCAAATATAAAAATGGAGCATTTATTTGCTTTCACGGCTCGTGGAATAGAGCTCCACTGAAGCAAGGTGGCTATTTCGTGGCTTTTGTTCCTTTCGGAAAAGACGGCAAGCCATCAGGAGATTATGAAGTTTTTGCCGAAGGTTTTTCGGGTGGAACGGAAGTTAAAAATCCAAATGATGCTAAGGCTCGCCCAGTGGGATTAGCCCAAAGTGCAGATGGTTCAATTTATATTACCGATTCTGTGAAAGGAAAAGTTTGGAGAATAATTCATCAGTAAAAATTGTCTGAATCAGCATTATAATTTATGAAATATATAATCAGTTTATCATTACTAACTTTCTTTTTAAGTTCAGCAATGATTCAAAAAAATACAATCACAAAACCTCAACCGTCTGTTTATCAGCCCGATTCTGGTAAAATCATTTACGAAACTTACTGTTTGGCTTGTCATCAGGAAGACGGAAGCGGTGTGCCAAATATGAACCCGCCTTTGATAAAAACGGATTGGGTTTTGGGAGATTCCACTCGATTGATTAATGTAATTTTGAAAGGTTTAAAAAATACCGAAATTAATGGTGATAGCTACTCAAACGAAATGCCATCACATGATTTCCTAACTGATTATCAAATTGCAGAAGTACTCACTTATGTACGCAAAAGCTTTGGAAATCAAGCAGGACCAATAAGCTCGGAAGATGTTAAAAAACAGAGAGCTAAAAAATAGGTATCTTTGTGCATATCAATTGAAAAAGCCTTTCCAATGATTTGGGAAGGCTTTTTCAATTAATAAAAAATCATTAAACTATGCAAAAATCACAAATCCATTATTTAATTGGAGTATTATTGGTTGTAGTTGGCTCAATTTGTTTTGCTGGTAAAGCCGTTTTAGTGAGATATAATTATATTCATTACCATGTAGATACGGTTTCTTTATTAGCTTTGAGAATGTTATTTTCTGCCCCATTTTACTTAATTATTCTCTTCTTTCAGAACAGAAAACAAAGTGAAGTTCCCAAATTAACAGGGAAACAATGGCTATGGATGTTATTCATTGGTTTGGTGGGATACTATTTAGCTTCATTCTTCGATTTTTGGGGTTTAAGTTATATTACTGCAAGCGTAGAAAGGCTAATTTTATTCATATATCCAACCATAGTAGTCATTTTATCCGCTATCTTTCTTAAGAAAACAATTCATAAAATTCAGTACTTAGCCCTTGTCATTACTTATATGGGCGTTGCTTTTGCCTTTGTGCCTGATTTACGGATGGGTTTGCAAAAAGACCTAATAATTGGTTCAAGTTTGATATTTTTAAGTGCTGTGACGTATGCCATTTATTTAATTGGTTCGGGTGAAATGATACCCAAAGTTGGAGCTTTGCGTTTTACGTGTTACGCCATGCTGATTTCTACCTTCATGATTATCATTCATTACTCAATATCAGTTAGAGGAAACCTTTTTCGCTATCAGTCAGCAGTTTATTTACTTTCAATAATAATGGCAGTTTTCACAACGGTCATTCCATCATTTATGATTTCGGAAGGAATTAAACGGATTGGCTCTGGTAATGCTTCCATTATTGCTAGTATTGGCCCTATCGCTACTATTATTATGGCAAATATTTTCTTAGGAGAAATAATTTCATCTTGGCAAACTGTGGGGACATTAATCGTTTTGGGAGGAGTTTTAATGATTTCTTGGAAAGGAAAGAAGTGAGGTTATTTCAAAGTCCTCAAATCCAACCTACAAACCACCCCTCTCCCACCAACAGCCCAAATCCAGCGTCAATAGTTCTATAAAACTTAGCATTTCCTTTCTCCGCTTCTCCCGCACTCATCAAAATTGCTGTTTGGGAATCGAAAGCGTGAACATCTCTAAAATCCAATGTTTCAGCTCCATGTACCTGTTTTGTTTCCCAAGTTTTACCACCATCAATTGTCCTTAAAAACGTCCCTTGTGAACCACCAATCCAGACAATTTTATTTGTAACAGCACAAATAGAACGAAAATTTGCTTCGGTATTTGAAATTTGTTTTTGCCATTGAGCATTTGTTTGAAATGCTATGAGTAAACTGATAAAGATAAAGTGTATTTTTTTCATGTTAAAAAAATTTATACGTTGATTACTCAGTTTAAGAGGTTCTTAGTTTTAAGTCAATGTTTCAAAGATAACTAAAAAAAGCCTCCCCAAATTGAATGAGAAGGCTTTCTGAATCTATAAATCTAATATACTATCTATCAATAATAATACGTTTCGTCAAATCAAAACCATTAGCTTTGAAACGAAGCATATATTCTCCTTCAGGTTGACTTCTTAAATCAACAATTAATTTACCTTTTACCGAAGGAACAGTTCCTGTATAAACTAATCTTCCTAAAAGGTCATAAATAATAATCTCAGGATTGTCGTAATCTGCTAAGGTTTCAATCGTCAATAATCCGTTACTTGGATTAGGATAAATTGATAATCCTTTAAAATCTGGGTCTTCTTTGAAAGTAAATGGTTTCACAAAATTAGAGAAACAAGCCAATGTATTTGTTGGAGCGGGTACTGTAAATACTGCTTTTCTACGTGCTGTATAATCTCCGTAACGATTTGCTTTAATAATTCCTTCTGTAAATTTTAAAACTTCCGTTCCAAATTTCCATTCGTAATCTGTTCCATCAGGGAAGTTTACCGCTTTCAAAGTAAATGTACCATCTTTCGCAATGCTTGATGCTGAAACATCTGGATTATCTTTTACAATAACTGATAAAGGAACTGATTTTGGTGAAACACAACCAGTGACCGCATCTTTTACAGTAGCGGTATAATCACGTGAGATGTCAACAAATTTACCATCAGCACCAATGGCAACCAAATTAAGCGTTTTACCCACAAAACCCGTACT
>JANXRS010000131.1 GCA_025356745.1 Arcicella sp. | reverse complement strand
ATATTTTATACCTCAAAAAACCTTAAAAATTGGACTCGTTCGGGTGAATTTGGCAATCAAGGGGAAATACGTAAAATATGGGAGTGTCCTGCCTTAGTTGAAATACCTATTGATGGTAATCCTCAGAATACTAAATGGTTATTATTTGTTTCCACGAATGGAGTGTATGATAAATTTGAAGGAATGCAGTATTTTGTGGGAGATTTTGACGGAACAACTTTCAAAAATGACAATTCTCCTGAAACGAAATTATATGTAGATTATGGCAAAGATTTTTATGCTGCCATTCCTTACACTGATGCTCCTGAGAATCAGAAGATATTGTTGGGTTGGATGTCGAGTTGGCAATATGCCGATGCTGTACCAACATTCCCTTGGAAAGGACAAATGGCAATTCCAAGAAACATAACTTTACGTTCAACGTCGCAAGGTTTACGCCTATTTCAAGAGCCCATTTTAACGTTAAAACCAAAGAAAGATTATTTAATTTTTGAGAAAAATAATTTTGTACTTTCTAAAGAAAAACAACTTAATGGAATGAATCTTTTTGCCAATAATTCATACATGATAGAAATAGAATTTAGATTAAAATCAGCAAAAGTTTTTGGTTTAAAAATCGCACAAAAAAAGGATGAAAAAGATAATAAAAAGACTTTGCAGGAAACCATTGTAGGATATGATGTTTATAGTCATCAATTATACATCGACCGAAAAAAATCTGGACAAATAATTAAAGATAATTTTGCTTCGGTAGAAAAAGCATTATTGAAATTTGAAGATAAAACATTGAAATTGAAAGTATTAGTGGATAAATTATCAGTAGAAGTATTTGCTAACGATGGGCAAATTGCCATGACAAGTTTAATATTTCCAGATGAAAAAGCAAATCTCTTTTCTTTATTTACTAATGGAGGAAAAGTGAAGGTTATATCTTTGAAAATTACGGATTTATCGAAATAGATTTTCACGAATTCTAAATTAATATACTCTATAAAACTTTGTCTATCGGACATAGTGTTTTAGGCATTTAGTTGTTAGATATTCGTTATTCAATGTTTGGAAACAACAATTGAATAACAAACATTGAAACAACTATTCATCCGAGCATTCCATCATTAATAAATCGCCTTCTTGGTAAGTAATTTTCACCATTCCATCCTCTGCAACTTCATTACTACTTCCTGTTCGATAACCAATCGTAAGACTTTCATTATCAAGTATATACTTTAAATTTTGTGTCGTAATCTCAGACGCCGTACCTACGGGTATGAGAGATATTGGCGTACCTTTGGGATACCATTTTTCGTAAATTTTTGGCAGTAAAAATATCTTTGAATAATCATCAATAATCACAATCTTTAATTGTTCTCTGAAACGGACGATGTTGGTAATGTTTGTAATTGTATGGTCGGCTCGTCTGCCCGTTGCCCATACTACATTTACGGCAGGAAATCCTCGTCCGATGAGATATTCAAAGGCTTTTTCGAGGTCGGTTTTATCTTGGTCGGGCGTATAGACGATTTCGATGGGATATTGTTCTTTCCTGATATTTTCAGCATCAAAATCTCTATCAAAATCCCCCAAAAGCACATCTACCTTAATATTCAAATCCAAAACTCGATGAATGGCAGAATCTAAAACAACTACCAAAGGGGACCATTCCAAGAGTTCACCCATTAATTCAAAACTGCACGCTTCCCCATTTGCAATGATTAAGGCTGGTTCTTGTTCGTCTCGTATAACGTGATGTGATGACATTTTCGATGTTTAGTTTTCGATATTGGGTTTTAATATTAAGTTTTTGATGTTAGATATTCGTTTTCAGAAATCGAAAATCTAACATCAAAAACCGAACATCGAAAACTAATCTACCATATTTAACTCTCCTTCCCACTTCGCCACAACTGCCGTTGCTACTGCATTTCCAGCTACTGATGTAGCTGAACGCCCCATATCCAACAACCAATCAACGGCAAAAAGTAGGATTAATCCTTCCGCAGGCAGATTAAACATTGACATTGTTCCTGCAATAACTACTAAAGAAGCTCGGGGTACACCTGCAATTCCTTTACTCGTAATCAAGAGCGTAAGCATCATGGTAACCTGTTGTGCAATTGTTAATTCAATACCATACGCCTGTGCAATAAAACCCACGGCAAATGTCATGTACATCATTGAACCGTCAAGATTAAATGAATATCCTAAAGGTAAAACAAAACTGACAATACGTTCCGATACGCCAAATTTCTTTAATTGCTCAATCTGCAAAGGCATTGAAGC
Source organism: Arcicella sp. (assembly GCA_025356745.1). GTDB lineage: Bacteria > Bacteroidota > Bacteroidia > Cytophagales > Spirosomataceae > Arcicella. The sequence goes on along the minus strand of JANXRS010000131.1, from coordinate 669 downwards.
CTCCGAACTTGCTGTACTGAATGATAGAAAAAGAGCATCTTTTACATAAGAAAGTAGTTTCCAGTAAGGCACTTTTGCCACTAAACATATTGTGGGCAAAACGACTAAAATAAAGAACGCTAATGTTGCGAAAAAACAAATAATTAAGTACAAATATCCTCCTAAAATTCCTAATCCTTTTTGAGCAATAACTGCAGCAACCGCCCCAAAAACGCCATAAGGAGCAAATCCCATTACATAAGAAACAATTTTGAACATTACTTCTGAAACCGCATCAAGTCCTTTGATGATAATTTTTCCGTGGTCGTCAATAGCGGCAGTTGCAATTCCAAAAAATACTGAAAATACTACGATTTGGAGGATTTCATTGGTGGCTAAGGCTTCAAAAAAACTTTGGGGAAAAAGGTGGGTAATAAAATTTTCCATCGTCATTTTCTTTACTTCTATGCCTGTTTCTGCCCCTGCATTTGGCAAAGGAATTTGCATCATTTTGCCAGGACGGAGAATATTTACGGAAATTAAACCCGTTAATAAAGAAAGTAAAGTGGCGAAATAAAAATAGCCCAAAGTTTTAGCTCCAATTCTTCCAACCAATTTAAAATCTCCTAATTTGGCAATTCCAACGGTTAAAATTGAGAAAATAAGGGGACCAATAATCATTTTAATCAT
>JANXRS010000342.1 GCA_025356745.1 Arcicella sp. | reverse complement strand
GGTTTTAGGTTTATGTTAACATAAATACTTCATTTTTAGGTTTTATCTTAAATTGAATCTTTTTTCATTATCCAAAATAAGCTCAATTTGTATTTTTCCAAGCAGTTTTATTGTACTTTTAAATGCGTTGAACCTGTTTTTCTATTGAAGTTCTTCTATTATTGCGAGCAAAAGCAGGGGTTTGATTGGTAGAGGCTTTCTTTACGGTATTTGGATTAGGTATTTGATTATACTCATTAATAGCATTATTAAAAGGATTGGCTGTTGTATTGCTGGTTTGTTTTTCAATCCTTTTATTTTCATTATCCACCATTTTTAGTAGCATATCATCGTACTTATCTTGACGAGCTTCACGCTCAGATTTAATGGCTGCATCTTGATTCAATTTTCTTTGATAATCATCGGTTGGCTTACCAGAATATATATCGTTAATTAAGCGACTGTTGTCATTACCTGTTTGATTAACATAGGCTAAGTTTTCCTGATTAATAGAAGTTTTTAACTGCCTGTTGGGTTGATTTGATCCTGTAAAACCGTAAGCCTGGCGTTTCAAATTTTGGTCGGTATTACGCTCAATAGCATCAAAGCGATTTTGAATCCCTTTTTCTTGTTCATAAGAAAAACTGTTACTTCGTGGAGAGGCTGTTTTATCTCTACCCGAAATTAAGTCGCCTGAGTTGGGGGATAAATTCCCAAGATTGGTACTTTCATTTTCGTTGAAACTACCTTGAAATGATAAATCATCGCTATTGCGAGAAACTGAAGTAGGGTTTAGCTCATCAAGCGAAGAACCTTTTTTTTCTGTTTCCTCAATGGGTGCGATTTTAGCATTAGCCACAGGCATATTAATTTGATTAGGGTTATTTGTAATAACTTCATTGCTACTGTCCTCAATAAATCCGTAAGTCATTCCTACCGTTCCCAGTATTACCCAAAAAGGAAGAAAGGCAAACAAAAGAATTTTTTGTCTTTTGTTAAGTTCAATTTTTCTCCTCTGAGGAGCATTTATTGTATTTGTTTGTGTTACCATTTTAATTAATAAACAAGAATAGAATGTACAGAATAGCTAAAATAGCTAAAATGATATTGCGGCTACGAAATCCAACTTTATGCTGTTTTGCATTAAGCCAAGTACCTATTTTTTTTTCAAATGAAAATAGATTATCCGCAATCTGCATACCCTTTTGATAAGCAGAACTATTAGTATCTATTCCCTTTTTTTCCCTAAACCAAGCCATATCAAAGAGCGTATATTATTTCTGATTAATGACATTTTCACGAGTTTCGCCTCTTTTTAAAATACGATATCCCTTAATTAAGAACCCATTGGGATTATTATCAGACCTATTTACATCGACAAATTCGCATTCTGCTAAAATAGGAGTCATACTTTCCGCACTTGCACGTTTTTGTCTGAGGGTAAATGATATTCTTCCACGCATGGGAGTTGTTCGTAAATCAACCACCGTTGAATCAATATCAACCGTTTGAACCGTATTGGAATTAATTAAATTTTCGTAAAATTTTTGCTCCCTTAAATTGTCGTATAACATTCTGGTTGATTCATCAGAGATATAAGTAGTTTTCCTCATGTTACTGGCTATGCTTTGTGGGTCGGGGGCGATGTTATAAAAAAGTTCATGAAAACGATTCAAGGTGAACTTTGCTTCGGCAGGTCTATTTTGTTGTACATCACTTGATAGAGCTTCTAAGGCTACACTACGATTTACCACATATAATCTATCATCGTGTTCAGCGGATAACTTGAAACTAAGGGAAACCGCAAGTAAAGCGGTAATCATACAACCAATTATAACAATTTGGGTGATTAACCTTGCTTTCTTGTGGTCTGCATCCATATTCAATAATTCTTTCATCTTAATTTTTGTGGATATTTAATTTTTTGTTTTCTTAGTTCTTTGGTATTGTCAAAAATTGGAATAGTTCTACCACGATATTGGGCAAAACTATTTCTGGTATTGTCATTATAATGCTGATAACTCCATACAATTGAAACAATCATAATGGTCAATGACAATAAGCAAATAACCAACATTTCTAAATAAACACGATTGTAAAAAAATACTAAATTCTTATTCATAAATTCGTTAATTAAGCACCATATCTACCACCTCCATACCGATAAGAAGCCCGTCGTCTCATTTTTTTAGCCGCTACATTGGCATCTCCTCCCCCTTTGAATGCACCGATAGCACCATTGTAAATTCCGCCACCAATTGCCGAAGCCATACCCAAAGCTGTAGAACCATAATTACCCATTCCTGTATTTTGCCCCATCGACATTCCTGCTTTTCCACCATTTACCGCTCCTGCATAACCCTCTTTAATACCTCCCGTTATTGCACCACTTGTGATAACGCCACCTCTTGCAGTCATTTTTGCTCCAGCAGTAGCACCAGCTCCCAATGCAGCCGACCTTGCAACAAAACCCTGAGCAGCGGCAGAAGAACCTCCAACAGAAACAACCATATTTGCAATCGTAGGAATAAAAAACCACCCAATAATTAGTACCACTAAAACAGCCACATATACAGCTCCCATTGTGGTAATATCGTAACTGGTATTCTTTGCATTTTCATCCCCTACAATACCTGCGGAAGTAAGCGTAATCATCATTTTTGTCAAAATATTGAAGGAAATAGCCCCGTATAAATTAGCGATTGCAGGGAGAAGTGCGTAATTAATATACTTGCCAAGCCATTCAACTGCATTATTAGAAAAGCCGTCAAAAATGGCAATGCCGATGGCAATAGGAGCAACTGCCCTAAGACAAATCCGAAAAAGAAAAGACATCAGGTACATCACCATAAAAGCAAAATAATTAATCCATTGCAGTATTTCGGTAATAACGTCTAATAGTCCTGCGACAAAATCATCCTTGAATTTGGAAACGCCAATGACTACATTTCTTTCCCAATCAAAAGTGGTACTTGCATAAGCTCCGTCTCCAAATTGAGCATCATAATCCTTTTCATTTTTAGCAATATTTGCCCATTTTAATTCAATTGTTTTCTCTAATTGATTATCATAGGTTTCATACGCATCTTTCATTTTCTGAACATCTCCCGAACTTGTTATGGCAATAGAATTACAAATACTATCAATGGAATCACAAATATTGCTACTCCACCCAACGGCCATCAAAAAAAATATGGGTCTTATGAGGGGAATGAAATTGATACTTTCATTTCGGGCAATTTGTCCCATTACATTTTTTCCAATATAGAACATACCGCCAATTCCTGCCAAATATCTGCCAAGCGTTGCAATGGTTTGTGTAGCACTTAAACCTGTCAAGCTACTGTCGTAAGCATCTTGTAGGATACCAATAATATCATCAATTAAAGCCATTGTTTTTCCGATTAATTAAACTTCCAACGACATGATATTTATCGCAGTAACACTTGAAAACATTTTCTTTTTCCAGTATTTTAAAAGAAAACCCTTTGATATTTCCTTCTTGCGTAAATAAATATCCATCGTAAATCTTACATTTTCGAGATTCAAATCCAGAGTCTCCCCTACCCTTTCCATCATGTTGTGATATGACGACTCTATATGGATATTCGTCTTCATTACTCAGTGTAATATCTACATAGTTGTAAGTTCCATTACTTAGTAAATCGTGACCTTTCCAATGTCCTAAATACTTTTCATCCTCCCTTTTCGATTTTTCAGTACAAGAAAATAGTAAAATAGATACTACAAATACTACAAATAGATTTTTCATAATTGATTATTTTGGAACGTTATAAGTTTTACCATATTTAGCAAAAATGGCTTTCATTGCATCATACATCATATCCCTACGCATATCAGAATAGGTTTGTGAAAAATTACCAGCAATCATTTGGTCGTCTATAAATTTTTGTCTGAGTGCTTCTTGTTGGTCATTATAATTATCGACTTCAATATGACAAGACTCTGCACGAGCCAATAATGCTTGATAATCTGGATTTGATTCAATATCATCAAATTTTTCAGCTAATGTTTTTGCCAAATCTTCCATCGCTCGACATCGTGAGTCAGTTCGCTTTGGATAAGTTAGAGCTGCCCCAACAGCGAATTCAGATCTTTTCAATTTTTCTAAGCCTTGTACGTAATTATTAACCCGTGCAGTCTCTTTGGAAACATCTTCGGCAATGGCTAATCTAATGCCTTTTTCTTTTTCTAAATCGACATTTTGAAATTTGTCGGCTGCAAAAGCATCGTCTAACATTTTAGAAAAATCTTTGGCAACTTTGGTATTAATGGTGTTAATGGTTCTTCCTGCGGAAGCGTACAATCTTGCTGTAGAAGCTCTATCCGCTTGATTTCTTGCTCTCTTTCTTGATACCATTTGATAGTAGCTAAATATGCCACTCAATTCATTATCTACTTTTGAAATTCTCTCATAAGCCTGATTTAATAAATCCAAACGCCCCGCATCGTCCATCGTTGTACCATTTGTCTGAATAACGTTCGATAAATCTTTGACTGCCAATTCGACTTCATCCGCCATAACTTCAAATCTTCTACTGATACTCCTGTACTCAAAATCCAAAATATGGGCATCACTCGCCAAAGTGGTTGAAATTGTATTAACCTTACCAATAACGGTAGCTGATTTTTTGGCAATTTCAATTCCTCTACCTGCCTGTCTAACTACCTTAGAAATTTGCTCTAACTTTTTCACTCCTTCTACTAAATCCCCAAAACTGGCTCCCTGCAAGTATTTGATTGCACTGGTAATAACGGTATGAGGTACATCAAATACAGCGAATTGACCATTGGCATTCGTTGGAACAAAGGCAATCGAAAAGAATACAGCGATAACTACCCAACAGCTATGCAGACTGACACGTTTAAATGTTTTCATGTTGTTAAATGTTTTATATGATAAATTGCTAATACGCTAAACCTTAATTCTTTCCCCTCGTGCAAATGCTTTTACACCTCTGGTCGTGGAACCCATTTTTTCAGATAACTCATTAATCTGTTCTACGTCTGTTTTATCTGTGGTAAATAAAGCGTGAAAAGTTGCTGATACTTCGATACCATACACTTTTGCATGGTCGCCCATCAAAACACACATTTCTCGATATTTCCTTGAATCATCCAACGTTCTACCAACACTTAATACCTGCATACTTTGATTATCAGAAAGCCCAAAGACTTGTTGTACTTCTCCAAAACGGTTTGCGTATTTTCGTTGGTCGAGTAGAAATTTTGTATCGGCATTATTGATGATGGCATCTTTTACAAACTGATTACCTACCAAATCATCAATCTCCTGAGTTACAACTCCCATCGCTCCATTATGCTTTCTCACCGTCTTAAATGCCCACAATAAGAATCCTGCAAAAGCTGGTTTTGACAGTGCTTTCCACGCTTCTTCAATGACCAACGTCTTAATTAAATTATGTCCTTTAATGGTCATAAGTTTTCTAATGTAGGTCGTCATAATCATAATGGTTACGACAGGGAAAAGGACAGGATGGTCTTTGATGTTATCTAACTCAAATACGACAAAAGGCAATTCTACCAAGTCAATATTAGTGCGTGAATTAAGCAGATAACCATAAGTTCCATCCTTGTAATATACTTTAAGTACATACAGGAAATTATCTAAATCAAAGTCCTTTTCACGCCCACCGTCTTGTTTGAATAGTTCAGTGTAATGCTCTTTCGCAAATTCATAAAAATTATCAAAACAGGGAAAAGGAGCATTTATTCCTAATTTCCTTAAATGTTCATAATAGTAATGAACCATGTTTGATACCGAGGTTTCTTCGGATTTAGCAATTTCAATTGCTTCCTTATTAGATTTCCAAAGACTAATCAATAATTCGGCAATGGATTGTTCCGTTTCAGAATCTGTGATATTATTTTTGAAAAAAAAGGGGTTGAATGATAAAGGGTTATTGGCTTCAAAAGTGATATAACGCCCTCCCATGTATTGACATAGACGTTTGTAAGAATTACCCACATCTACAATAACTGCATGAAACCCACTATTCAACATATAGTACATCATGTTATTGGTCATAAATGATTTACCCGAACCAGAAGGACCAACAATTAAAAAATTACGATTGGCAATTAAATTCATTTTCATCCCATCGATGAATGGGTCAAACATGATAGGTTTTCCGAAACGGTCAATTAAACGAATACCATAAGGAGACAAGGGATTGTCTTTATAATTTTCTTCAAAAGTCATTAGACTCACCGCTTCTTCTACGAAAACGGTTGATAGATTATCTAAGCCAATTTCAGCCATATTTCCCCCTAAACAACTCCAAAACAACGTTTCAGCATCGTAAACCGCTTGTCTTGGTGTAAATCCCAAATCCGAGAGAGCCGCCGCAATATTTGAACGATTTTCATCTACAATATCAAGGTCTTTATCCCATGTCAGTATGTTATAATGAACAGAAACTGGTTTTCGCCCATTTACTTTCATCTCGGTCATGAATGAATCCTTGAATAAAATACTGGCTTCATTTTCTTTGGAAATAGCAGCAAATGATTGATGCCTTTTGTTTTCAGCCGTTAATCTATTTGTCAAAGCATCACCATTTTCTATAATCATTACCTGATTGTAAATATGATTGAAGGGTAATAAAATCCCTAATGGAGAAGCAAAACTCAGAGGCATTGAATGGGCATCCGAAGAAAAAGGAGCATAAGTAGAATTTGAAACTACTTCTTGTGGAAAATCTTGTAAATCATTGATTGAATACGTGTAGGTATGATTATTACCAACCTTAAATGTTCCTTGTTTATCTCCAATGGTAATATCTCCTAATGTATTATCTCTCAGATTTAAAGTAAAATACTGTTGGTAATATCCCCTCTCTCCTGCCAAATCCTCGTAGGTCATGGTTTTAAGAGAGAGGAATTTAGAGTTATTTAGAATAGAAGTGAATTGCTTTAATATGTCAATAAATTGAGTCCAAGTAGATTTATCTAAAACTTGTTTTGGTACAAATTGTCTTTTTAAAATAGAAGAATTAAGGCTACTTCTTTTCTTTACATCTGCCGAAGGAAGGGTAATAAAAAGATAGCATTTTTGAGTCATAAATGGTCGTTCCGAAAAATGTTGCTCATTATCAATTCCTAAACGATCCATCGTAGCATAACGCTCTGCATCAGGATTAAAAACGTATATATCCTCGAAATACCAATCTTGTTTATGTAAAATGTAACCAACAGGAAGTACCCGAATTGCTTTTACAAAAGTATCGTGAATGGCATTATAACTATCACTTGATAAGGTAAATACCTCTGGTAAAGTAACTTCAAAAGCAATCGTTAAATCAGCATTTTTCGATACAATAATATTGAATTTTGGGTCAATACTACTGTCTATTGAAAGGATAGGAAAGATGTCTTTTATATTCTTTATTTTACGTGGATTTATCATTTTCTTACCTGACTGATAATATTTTTAAAACTCGTTTTACGAAAAATTACTTTTGGTTTTGAAGCAGCGATGGGAAGTTTTTCAGTCCCCCACCTTCCATTTTTTTTGTATTCATGGGTTGGATAAACATAAGCAAAAGCTAATCCCATGAATAAGAAAGCAATATTTACCAAAGCGGGTGAGCCAATCATAAATAATAAAATGGTAAAAAATATAGTACCTACGGCTATCCCAATCGAATAATACAAGTATTTTCCCCTTAATCCGTAAAGTTCAATTTCTGAATCTACGCCCCTAAATATTTGGTATCTTTTCATAAAAAATGGATTAATAGGTTCCCGTTCTAAGTAAAAAAATGATGTAGCCAATGGAGAAGAGAAATAATATTGAGCCAAACCACCTCAAACTAAATTCGTACAAATCATCCTGCCCTTTCATATATTTATTGTAAAGTCGAATGAATCCAATTAATACGATTAATCCAGAAATGTACATACCATAAATCCATACATCATTTCCGAATTCTATGAATATGCCAGGACTTAGATAATTTCCACTATTGAATATTCGAGCAAACAAAAAATAAGCGGCTAAGGCATAAACTGAATATCCTAAAAATAGCCCACCGACCCAACGTATAATGTCTGACGTTACATCTTCCCCACGATTAAATGATTGAAAAATACGATACCCAGATAATAGACCTGCCACCCCAATTCCAACGTTCATTATGACATCAATAAACGATTTGAATTGTGATAAATCACTGGTAATTTGTAATATCAAGGAATAGCGAAACATAGAATAGTAGTTAAGTAAAAATTAGGTATTGAAAAAGAATTTAGAGAAAATTACATAAGCAATTGGGACAGATAAACCTGCCATAAACCACCTAACGATATCAGAATATACGTCCTCGCCTTGTTGCCATTTAACAAAAATTCTAAAAGCTCCAACCATCCCAATTATGCTGATAATTAATAGTATAGCACGGAAATATGGGGTATATTTTGTAATGGCGTTTTCACGTTCAGTAGTAAAGTTTTTTCCCTTATAAGCAAAATTATTCGGGTCTGCACCACTTCCAAAAATTTGTCCTGATACATCATTAGTAGAAATAATTTGTAAACTAAATATTGAAATCAAGAATAAATAATAAATTTTTTTCATGCTTTTTTACGTTAAAATTGAGGTATAAACCTTTCATCTATACCCCAATGTCAGGATTAATTAATACCAAATACCGAACGTAAAACGGTGTTTGCAATAATTAAAAATAAGAAACTTCCGAACCAACCCACGGCAACTTTCTGTACATCTTGATCACCATTTTGCCATTTATTGTAAACCTTGAAAGCCCCAATCATCCCGACAATAGCAGCAATGATATAGATAATGATGGTTACAGGGGCAAAATATTTCTTAATCTGAACCTGTGCATCTTCAATGGCGGCTACTCCTGCATCACCATTTAAAGTAGCAGATTGAGCCATTGAAGAAAATGAAACATACATCGACAGGACAAACAACCCGATTGCTCTCTCCCATCGTTCTTTTATAAAAAATTGTTTAAGCATAATGTGAAATGTGAAAAAATTAATTAATTAAATTGATAATTATCTTGATTGCTTTTGGGCAGAAATTCTAACAAGCCCAATTATAAAAACCATTACGGAAATAATATAAGCGAACATACTATTGGACAGAAAAGCACTTTAAACTGAATTTGGGAAGTTTCAACAAAAATGAGAATGGATTGAACCATAAACGAAGAAAAAGGTGCTACGACAAGGAGGATGCAAACTATAATTTTAGATATTAGGGCAATTTTAATAGTTTTTAAAAATTTCATAATTGTGGTAAGAAAAGTAATAAATTCATTAGGCAGACATCAAATATTGTTCTTTAACTATTAAGTTAGTTTTTGATGAATATTGGATTTCAATATTGGTTAGTGGTTTTGTGTTAAGTAAAAACAAATCATTTTTACTGATAAAATTTTCATCGGAAGCAATTTCTTCAAAAGATGTTGCTGTGCGATAGACCATTGAGTTTTTATCTAATTTATAGACTTCCATTTGCTGTTTTTGAATTACTAATATTCTTTGATAAACCTCTTCCCCTCGTTGCTTAATGTTGCTTTGTTCATCCTCACTCAATAATTCAAAATCAGCTATAAACTGTTCTAATTCCTCCATCCATTCAGCTTTTGCGAATAATTGTGGTTTTAAGCCTGATTCAATAAATATTGGTTTGACTACCTCAATTTCTTCTTCATCATAATTTCCACCCTGAATAATATCATCATCAAAATCATTAAAAAAATCACTTGCATTTGGTGGGGTGTCCTCTGGTTCAGTTTCATCCTCATTATCTGTTGATGCACTTGAATTATTAAGCTCAGTTTTAGGGTGGCTTTCCAAAATATTAGGAACAACATCCGAAGGTTTATCCCGCTGAAATTTAGTAGTATGAGAGTCGTTCCTCTCTGGTAAATAGGTGCTTTTAATGCGTGAATCATGAGCAGGGACCACATTAGGATTTTTAATTAAATCTAATTTTTCATTAATTAATCTTTGTTCTTCCTCTCCTACTCCGCCATCGTTTCTCACTAATAAATCCGCTTGTCCTTTCTTCGTGCCAGAAACTTCATCTTTGTCTTTGAAAAGATTTGTTCCTAAGACCAGCCAACCCCAAACAAAGAAGAAACAAATGCCAAAAATGAAAAAATTGGCAAAAGATATTTTTAACATTATAGCGATAATCATACTATTCGTAACTTAAAAATGATATTTTATAATTTGTGCAAATATAAAAAAATATATTTATAATAATATAAAAATTTAATTTATATAAAATATAATAATATATAAATGAGGGGATGTTCTTTAATATTTACAATTGGGTTAAGTATTTGATTATCAGTAGTTTGTGTCTATGAATTGATTACTATTCTGTAATTTTGAAGTATTAAATAAATAAAAACAACATGAAAACGATTAAGAATATTAAAATAATTTTTTGGCTTTCAATAGCATTTGCTTTATTTTTCACCATGTATTTGAAACAAGCGTACTTGTTTGCGAAGGTTCTACATGACTACGTGGGAACACAAGCCCTCTTAGCTTCATGGGCATTAGCTATCATTACAGAATTTATCCGTGGGTCTTTTGCATACGCCAGTTTCTTAGCATCCGAGAAGGGATTATTACACACCAAAACGATTGCCGTAATAGTTTCGGTGGGCATTTCTTTGTTCGATTTTTGGGAAGTATATCACTATTTAGACACACAATCAATTGCCTACACAGCTTACTTTTTTGTGAGTATAACCTTGGCTTTGGAGTTAATGGGTGGAGCTATCTTACAAGAAATAAAAGAAATGAGTTATAACGAATTGGAAAACACAGCAGAAAGGACTCTTGTTGAAACGCTCGTTGAAAATAATCAAATTCAATCCTCATTTGTAGATTTAGAGGACTCCTTTCAAAATGTAAATGACTTAGCTGAAATAAAGCCAACCTTGGAAAGTGTGCCTAATTTTTCCAGAAAAATCAAAAATAGGAGTGTTCAGCTTACAACTACACAATCTGTTGAACTTAGAACTACTCGTAAATCAGTCTCTCATGGAACATTGTTTTTGTTCTAAACTCATTTGGCATCCACCAAAAATAAAGAAAGCATGGGTAAAGGGTCAATATAACGCCCATTCTTCATAATACTGTAATGAAGATGATAGCCAGTGGCATTGCCTGTTTTTCCCATTTTCCCTAAAATAGTTCCTGCATATACTATTTGATTCAACTCAATGACTGTAAATTCTAAGTGGGCGTATATCGTTCGGTAACCATAGGCATGATCCACAACGACATATATTCCATAACCGTTTGGGTCATAAGCTATTTTTGAGATTACTCCCTGAGCCGTAGCATAAATAGGTTCTTTATGACTTACAGTAATTATATCCACGCCCCCATGAAATCTAATGTCTTTATATTTTGGGGTAGTTCTTGAAAAGTGTTGATGATAAAACTAAGCATTCGATAAATTGTATTTTTGTGGTCTCGAATCATAAAAACCAATGAATCAAAATGCTTAGTATCACAAAATTAGAAAAATGTCCTTGTTGTTCAAGTGAAAAC
>JANXRS010000071.1 GCA_025356745.1 Arcicella sp. | reverse complement strand
ATAGGCAGAAAAAGAAAGGACAAAGTTGGTCTCAAAAAGGAAGTGGGGCTTTGACTATCCTAAAAACATTAGAAATTAATAACCAATGGAATAAATACTGGCAAAAAACTGCATAAATCTAAATCACAGCTTTTTGCACAGTAGGTTTCTTTTGAGGTTGTATTACTCAGTCTAAATAAATCTTCTCTTTCTCTTGGCATGACTTACAAAAGATTTTGATTTAATATTGTAAGTTTATTTCTATTCCCAATTCGTGGTATAGCTTTAAATCTACCTAATAAGTAGTCTTTTCTAATTTCCTTATCAAACCGTATATTATATTCCTCAAGGGTATGTAATCTGCTGGATCCAAAATTATCTTTTACAACAAACCAAATCTCATCTTTTCTTAATAATTTCTGTGTAAGTAAAGTAGATTCATGACTCGCTAAAATGAGTTGACTATTTATATTTACTGCTTTTGAAATAAACAAATCAATCAAATCGTAAATTAGATTTGGGTGAAGACTTCTTTCCATTTCGTCAATAATAAAAACATTATTACCTTTTAACAAATCCATTAATAAAGGAATGAAATCCATAATTCTATTTGTACCATCTGATTCATCACTAGTATCAAATTTTTCAAAATTTGACTGTCCTTTAACGGAGTGTTTGGTCATGAATTTTTCAACCACTAAGTCATTTTCTTTAACCGAAAGAAAATATGTTGTATTCTTATTCGAGAGAATAGAAGCTCTTATATTTTCACTCCTTTTACTTAATAAGTCTTCTTTTATTTTGGTTAATATTTGCTTAGGTATATCTACGCTTTCAAAATCTATTTTTTCAAGACAAACTCCATTAATTCCTGTATCAAAGTATTTGAGGAATTGTTCAAATGTAGTTAATAATTCCTCATCTTGATTTAGTTCAAATTTTAGACCTTCATTATATTTATCATCAGGAAGTATAACTTTTAATGAGTTTTGAAACCAGTCTATTACAGTTAATAAATCTTCAATTTTTGAGACGTTCTCTCTAACGTTTCTACCTCTGATCTCATTCAAAAACAATTGATTTTTAGGAGTACCTTTTGCCGTAAATTTAAGAAACTGCTTTTCTTCATCTACTTTAATGTTTTTTAATATATTATCCAAATTGAATATTACTTCTTTATCTATATTTCTTTCAAATATTTTAATTTCATTTTTAAGAGTAATTTCAAATAACCATTCTTCTTTAATTACGTCAGAATTGAAAACAAAACCATAAGCATAGTTTTTGCCATCATGTTGAATCTCATATTCTAATCTTGAATCTTTAATATTTGCAACTTTATCCAACCTGAATTTTTGATAATCAATTTGAGTTTCAGGTTTTGTTCCTCTTAAAACTAATCTCTTACCAAATTCTATTGCTTTAATCAAATTCGATTTCCCTGATGCGTTTGCACCAAATAATACAGAAGTTTTAAGCACTGAAATAGCTTTGACCTTCTTTGTTTTATGGTCACTTTTTAAAGTTCCTTTACTTGGAATTAAGGAAAATTTTTGTCGATCACTAAAAGACAAAAAATTCTCAACGGAAAACCTGATTAACATATTTTTTGATTTAAATTACTTCAAAATTAGTGATTTTTTCACAAGTAGCAACGAAATATTGCTTTTTGCATAATTGAGGAAATATGCACAACCATTAATATAAATGTCAAAATGATTTATTTCCGCACTCCTAAATCACCACCGCATCAAAAACCCCCGTCAAAATCTTCCCATTTCGCTTAATCTGTAGCCAAATTCTGTAACTTCCTGCCGTGGGGAAAACGTAGGGAAATTTTACGCTTCCGTCGTGATGCTCTTTGGTGTTGTGGTTCATATTAGCCATGAGAAATTGGTCTCGTTGGACTTCTGGCATGGTTTGGATTTTGCTCAAAACCTTGTCAATACTATCCTTAAAAACCTCTGGAGAAGCAATAAATGGCTCAACCGAAGTTTCTTTAATTCGCTTTTGCATTACGCCTACGGATGTACTCGAAACCGTCCCAGTGGGGTGTAGATGGATGTAAACTGAACCGTCCGTTTTCACGATGGCGGCGTGTCCCATCATACCCAAATACGGTTGCAAAATGGCCTCTTTCCCATCGGGAGAAACCACCGAAAACTTCAAATCATATACTTGTCCTGCCACCAAGGATTTATTGGGTTTTTCTTCCCAAACAATACTTGAACCATCTTGAAGCTTGGTTTTTATCCCTGGCGTTCCGCAAATTGTGATGGTTTGGTCTTGTAAAGTTGGCGTTTTTTTATTCAAAGCATTTGTAATGGCGTAAGTATCATCAGGGTCTTGAATTTTGGTATTGATAATGGTATTTTTTATGTCAATAGTATCTGTCAGCGTATATTGAAAACCACCAATATAGCGCATAATATCGGCATACAATAAATATTTTCCTGCGGGTAAATTGGGTAAAGTTGCCTCAAAATTGAGTGTATCTAATCTTATGGGATGCAGATGAGCAAAAGCATCCATCGTTTCTTGTCGTACTAAAAATAAGTGCATCAATTTGCCGTGGTCGGGAATTAGATAGCTTAGTTTACGATTATAAATCGAATTACTATCAATCGCTAATTTGAGAACCGTTTGATTATTTTCTTCTACAATTTTGGTATTGGCAATGTAGGGTTTATACATATCGTTAAGATAAGCTTTCGTAAGTCCACCCCACCAATTATTGCCAATCAACAGCAATAGTCCACAAAAAATTGCTCCTACAAGTGAACCAATTATTCTTTTCCGAACGATTTTAGGTGTTGCTTTTTCGCCCACAGGTTGCAAACTATCACTAACACTTGCTCCAAAAATAGTTGTGAGGACACCAATTAGAAACACGCCCAAAGTCGCTAAAATCCAACCTAAACCTGCTGGCATCGAACGTTTTGCCGTAGAAACTGCCGCTACTGGAACAATCATTTTTGCAACGCCTCTTTTACCAGAAACTTCCACTTCCACACTGGCAGGAGTTGCAGTCATAAACCATATTATCCCTTCAAATTGACCACTTTTTCCAATAATGGGTAAGGCTTCGTCCGACACGGGAGAGCCTTCATCACCGTACCAAAAGTAAATAGGTTTGATTCTAATATGCTCAATATCAGCACCATCCGTGAAGATAGTAACCTTTGCGGTGCCGGGAATCACATCGGGCGGTTGTACATACACCTGCAACGCATATTTTCCAGCCTGCCCTTCATAGACTACGCCTGAACTGCCCACGTGGGCGAAGGTGAAAAATGTGTTTAGAATTAGCAAGATTGTAATGAGATTTTTCAAGAGGGTAAGGTTTTAGAGAGTTAACGTTTTATAATTTTCTTTACCGTTGCACTTGTTTCATCCAATTACCCCAAAACAAACCAATTCGAGCGGAAATAGAGCCTAATATAATGGAGATAAAACTGGCAATAGCCCATTTTTGAAATCCTTGCGTGGTGTATCTATCTATGTATTTATAACGCCACTCAATGTCAGGATTGTTGTTATAACTCCAGGTATCTGACTGAAAAAACCAGTTGCGTGCCAATTCAGATTCTTTCAAAAATGAACCCATTGGATACTGAATTATTAAAAAAGTTATGAAAAATCCAAACCCTAAAATCAAGGCAAGAACCCAATCGTTTTTTTGAGAAAATCTATCCCGCAGAATATCCATAATCAAGGCAGGAAATACCAATAATAAAGGAAATGCTGTCGTTTGAAAAAACGTGATATGATTGGAAACGGGAGCCAAAAGTGGTTCGGCAGGAAATTGTCTAATCGTTCCGTTTATCATAATCATTATGACCATATAAATTAAGGCAATAATCGTTGCTCCCAATTTAATATTACTTGCTCGTGCGAAGGCAATCATAAATAATGGAAATGCTCCAGAACCAATTTCGTAGAAAAAATCGTTGTGCATATTCCATCTTCCCATGAATTCGGTAAGGAAAGTATTTACGGTTAATAATACTAAACCTGCTGTAAACATGAAGATGTTACGCAGTCTATTCTCACGATTGATATTTTGTAAATCAGATAGATACGGTATTTTTTCTTTACGATTTAGTACCGCTAAAACTGAAATCATTGCTCCAATTTGAATAGAAATTAATCCTAATGCTAAGACGGTATGAGGAGGTGAGAAAATTTTTACGTCCAATCCATAAGTTGCGTGCCACCAATCGTCAAAAGGAGCAGAAGTTGCCGCCCCAAAGCCGCCCCAAATGCAGAACATTCCGCCCAAAGAGCTGTAAAATATACCCCAAAAGTTCACCATTTCACCTTTTTCTTGGGCTGTTCCCCAGAATGAGGTTTTCAAAACTTGATAGCCCGAAATAATGCCAGCCAAAGCTGCACCTAAATAAATGGCATTGTGAGGAGCAGAAAAAAGACCATCTCGCCCGATGCTCATGTGCCAAGCGATGTCCCAAAGCACGCCAATAATTACCAATGCCGAGGATATTGCCACTACATAGATTTGTAGTGGAATTCCTAACAAAAAACTTTTAGTTGGATTGTCGGTTTGTTTAAGAGAAAGATTTTGAACAAGAGAAGTCGTCGCCATGTTGTTATGGATTTAATCATAGACGCAATTTATAAAAAAAGGTTACACGATTTACTTTTTCATATCATTATTGATATTTTTGTAAACAATAAAATTTGGGTTAGCAGTCAATTTGGTAAGTAGTTTAAAATCAGCTATTTGAAAATTTTACTACTAATAATTAACGATTAATAAATAACGAAAAAATGGCAACTTGGTATTTAGGAAAAATACGGTATCAGAAAGAAGACGAAGCGGGTTCTTTAAAAACAATTAATGAGGCATATTTGGTTGATGCCGTTTCGTACACCGAAGCAGAGGCAAGGATGTTCGAAATTGTGGCGAGTAATACGCCTGATTTTCAATTAACTAACCTCTCAAAAATGAAATTGAGTGAGGTGTTTTTTGAAGAAAGCGGTTCTGAAATTTGGTATAAAGCGAAGGTTCAGTATATTAGTTTTGATGAAAAGACGCAAAAGGAAAAGAAAACGCCTCATATCATGCTAATCAATGCTGAAAATCCGAAAGATACTTTTGAGGCTTTGACAAAGCATCTTGGAAACTTGAATGATTATCAAATCACGGATATTAATATCACGACTATTTTAGAAGTTTGTCCTTATATTCCAGAGAATGAGTTATTAAAAAAAGGTAACTTCAGACCAGTAGCGGAGGTTTTGGCAGAACAGGAAGCCGTAGCTGAGGCATAAATTGGTATATGGATTAAAGGGATTAGACACGGACATTAAAATTATATCCGTGTCTAATCCCAATTCCATTGTGGCTTTAATCCGTGTTCAATCCACCTTTTAGTAAAGTAAAATCTAATATCACAAATCCTATGTCGAACGAAGCAATTGTTGCCCTATTTGAATTAACAGTGAAACTCCTTGAATTGCACGATGAAAATGAGTTTAAAATCAAAAATCTCAGCTTTGCCGCCCGTGCCTTAGATAAAGAATCTGCTGATTTAATGAGTCTTTCTTTGGAGCAACTTAGTGGATTACAGAGTGTTGGAAAAAGCGTTGCGGGTAAAATTGACGAGATGCGTAAGACAGGCACAAGTCAAGAACTTAGGGATTTATTGGCGAAAACGCCCGAAGGTTTATTGGAAATGCTCCAAATAAAAGGCATTGGTCCCAAGAAAGTACGAGCCATTTGGCAAGAGCTAAGTATCACTGATAACCGTGAATTATTATTGGCTTGTGAAAACGGAGAAGTGGCAAAACTGAAAGGATTTGGCGATAAAATTCAAGCAACCATTAAAGAATCAATTCTTTATGCCCAATCAAATACAGGAAAATTGAGAATGGAAAAGGGGGAAGAATTAGCTCAAATACTGTTCGATATGCTGGAAAGACAGTTTGAGCAAGTTGAAATTGTGGGAGATATTCGTCGTAAAAATGAAATTGTACACTCCATTCAATTGGTTGTTGGGCATGATAAACCGTGGGAAGTTCAACAATTTATTAATGATTCTCTGGATTTACAACAAGACGAAAAAGCGTCGTCTCCCTTTGCTTGGCGAGGAAAATTTTTAGAGAAGGAAATTTCCGTAGAAATTCAGATTTGTTCACCACAACAATTTGTAAATCAGGTGTTTATCTACTCTTCGAGTGAAAAACATTTGGCTACGAATAATATTTACAAACAGTTAAGTAAACAAGTTTTTGAATCAGAAGAAGCGATTTATTCGAGTTTGAATATGCCTTATATCATTCCAGAAATGAGAGAAGGGAATTTTGAATTTGAATGGTCGAAAACACATCAAATTGAGGAATTAGTTACGTGGGATTCACTAAAAGGAATTTTACATAATCATTCTACTTATTCAGATGGAAAACACACTTTAGAAGTAATGGCGGATTATTGTCGAGAATTAGGGTTTGAATATTTAGGAATTGCTGACCACTCTAAAACTGCTTCTTACGCCAAAGGACTTTCCGAGGAAAGAATTTGGGAGCAACACGCTGAAATTGAGAAACTTAATCAAAAATACGCACTTACGACCGACCGTCCTTTCAAGATTTTGAAGGGAATCGAATCGGATATTTTGGGCGATGGTTCTTTGGATTATGCTGATGATGTTTTGAAATCTTTTGACTACATCGTGGCATCAATTCACCAAAATTTAAAAATGAATCAAGAAAAGGCAATGTCCCGAATTATTGGGGCTATTGAAAATCCTTATACCACTATTTTAGGACATCCAACGGGTAGAATTTTATTGTCTCGTGCTGGTTATCCAATTGATTATCAGAAAGTTATTGATGCTTGTGCTGCCAATGGCGTAGTGATTGAAATTAATGCAAGTCCTTACCGTTTAGACTTGGATTGGCGTTGGATTCAATACGCTTTGGAGAAAAATGTAATGCTTTCTATTAATCCAGATGCTCATGAAAAAGAGGGATATTTTGATATGCACTATGGCGTGGCGGTGGCCCGTAAAGGTGGACTTTTGGCGAATATGACGTTTAATTCTTTGGGTTTAGGAGAGATGGATAAATATTTGAAAGCGAAAAGGTAGAAATGATGTAGGGACGAATAGTATTCATCCAGCGAAGTAAAATTGGACTCCGTTGGACGAATGCTATTCGTCCATACCTTTAAATAAAATAAAACCAATTTAAAAATTAGGCTTCAACAAATACTTCGCATAAAAATCATCAATTACCTTCACTGCTGCCGTTGGGGTGTCAACCAAAGACACTAAATTTAAATCGTCGGCACCAATATATCCTTGGTCAAGCATGGTAGTTTTCACCCACTCGAACAATCCTCCCCAATATTTTTTACCTACTAAAACCACAGGAAAACGAGCAATTTTTTTCGTTTGCATTAAAGTTAAAGATTCAAACATTTCATCCAATGTTCCAAATCCTCCAGGCATAATAATAAATCCCTGTGAATATTTCACAAACATTACTTTACGCACAAAAAAGTAATCAAAATCTATACTTTTATCTCTATCTATATAATCATTTGGCTTCTGTTCAAAAGGGAGGTCAATATTTAATCCTACCGATTTTCCACCTTGTAATTTTGCCCCTTTATTGCCCGCTTCCATGATTCCTGGCCCTCCGCCCGTGATAACGCCGTAGCCATGACGAACCAATTTTGCGGCAATTTCTTCTGCCATCAGATAATATGGATTGTCAGGCTTTGTTCTTGCCGAACCAAAAATAGATACGCAAGGTCCAATTTTTGCCAATTTGTCAATTCCCTCTACAAATTCAGACATAACCTTAAAAATTCTCCAAGATTCCTCCGAATGTATTTCTGACCAAGTATGATCAATAAATGCTTTTTTTATTTTTTCGTCTTCGCTCAATAGCCGCACGCTTTCTCTGTCTGTCATTGTTTGTTGATTTTTATTTTAAAAAAAATAGTCCGTAACTTTACGATTATACGGCATTAAATAACGAAAAAAAACGTTCATTAATTATAAATACTTACATTTTTATGGAATTAATCAAAAAAATAGCCATCGGAGGCGACCATGCAGGTTTTGAATATAAGGCAGAATTAATAAAATTACTAAATGCCGAAGGCTACGAAGTACAAGATTTTGGACCTTTTAGCACTACCTCATGCGACTACGCAGATTTTGCTCATCCAGTAGCCTTAGCAATTGAAAATCAAGAGTTTGCATTTGGAATTCTTCTGTGTGGAAGTGCTAATGGCGTGGCAATTACTGCCAACAAACATCAACATATTCGTGCGGGCTTGGCTTGGAATACGGAAGTTGCCGCTTTGGTTCGTATGCACAATGATGCAAATATCCTTTGTATTCCTGCTCGTTTCGTGACTTTGGAAGAGTCTATCGAAATTACCAATGTATTTTTAGAAACTGAATTTGAAGGAGGACGACATCAGTTGAGAATTGATAAGATTCCTTGTTAAATCTTTTTTTCTGAACACGATTTTAAAGAGTTAGATGATTCTTAGAATTAAAGTTTACGAGTATGCAAACCTTGTTAATCCTAAAAATCCTAAAATCGTGTTCAGACATCCTTCTCAAAGCCTTGGAATTAACATTGGCACATTTTTCTGATATTCTTCATATTTCTTGCCAAATACATTTACCAATTTTTTCTCCTCAAAATAAATTCCAATTCTGATGTAAATGCTTAGAAATAAGGCAGTTGTTAGACAGGATTCAGTGGTAAAAAAGCCAAAACCTCCCCAAATAAATAAGAGAATTCCTACGTATAATGGATGCCTTACATACTCAGATAATCCTTCGGTCGTTAATTCAGGCTGTTTTTTAGACTGAAAATCTGTTCCAATAAATTCCTTCATATCATAATTTTTTAAGGAAAGATAGACGACAAATATTCCCGCAAACATCATAATTCCTCCCAATAACTGATTGAAAAGTGAATCAGGCATTAGTTTTTTTGAATCCATGAAAACCTGAAAATAGACAATGGAAATCAATAAAGTTATCGCTGAAAGATTGTAAATCAGGCGATAATACTTTATTGGGAATGCTTTTTTAACAGCATCAGATGCCAAGACCGAATGAATAGTTCCGAAGACAATCCATAGAAGTGCTAAAATAATTTCGTTTTTCATTTTATCCTTTATAAAATACCCATTTTGAAATTTCTTTCCAACTTGGTTTTTTCCCATACATTAAAATACCTACTCTATATACTTTTCCTGCCAACCAAGTAGTGCCTAAAAAACCCAGAACCAATAAAGTAAATGACAAGGCAATTTGCCAATTTGGCACGCCAAAAGGTAAACGAACCATCATGTCAATGGGTGAAGTAAGTGGAAACATGGATGCCCAAAATGCCAATTTACTGTCAGGGTCTTGGATGATGGCTTGCCCTATGAAAAAAGAAGCCAATATCGGAATGGTAACGGGCAATAAAAATTGTTGGGCTTCCAAAGCATTTTCAACGGCAGAACCCACGGCTGCGAAAAGAGAAGCGTAAAGCAAATATCCACCAATATAAAACAATAGAAAACACAAAATTAACTTACCCAATGATACATTTTCAA
Source organism: Arcicella sp. (assembly GCA_025356745.1). Taxonomy (GTDB): domain Bacteria; phylum Bacteroidota; class Bacteroidia; order Cytophagales; family Spirosomataceae; genus Arcicella. The sequence continues at coordinate 10,912 of JANXRS010000071.1, read as the reverse complement.
CCGTTTGGGCAATGCCTGCCAAAGGATTTTTATCTTTAATTTCCTTTTTAAAATTCTCAATTTCGGTTTTGTTCAAGCCCGTTTTTTGCATAGTTTGAACCTTCTGCTCAATTTTATTTGACATTAAAGCACTCGTTGCCGTGGAGGCCGTAAAAGTTAGAATGCCCCATAATAAAAACTGCGTAATTCCAACCAAACCAACGCCAACAATCTTGCCCATCATCAACTGAAAGGGTCTGACGGACGAAATCATCACTTCAATAATACGGTTACTTTTTTCTTCAATAACGCCATTCATTACTTGTGAGCCGTATAAGAAGGCAGAAATATACAATACCATCCCGAAGATTCCTGCCAAAATCATTGCTCCTGTCGAACTACTGCTTTGCTCTTGTCCGTCTTCTTGTAGCGTGAAAGTCTCGGCATTTACATTGACTTTATTATCTTCCAAAATTTTTAAGTCTATATTAGCATTTTTAAGTTTGATATTGCGTAATTCCTTTTCAATTGAACCTTGAATATCAAATTGAGTACCCATGCCAATACTTTTTTTTCCAACCATTTTTACACCATTCGGATTGCTTAAAATGTCTTTTGGAATATTAACTAATATATCAGCATCACTTTTAAAAAAATCCTTTTTGGCAGTTTCAAAAGACTTGTTAATAAAACTGTAACTAACATCTTTTTCAGATTCTATTTTACCTTTAAATAAACCACTTTCATCAATAATTTGAATGGTTTTTGTTTCATTTGAGTTTACAACCAAATAAATTAAAATAGCATAAACGCCCGCTATCAAGAAAGGAACTACAATTGAAGCAATCCAGAAAGACTTTTTGCGTACCCTTGTAAGGTACTCTCTTTGTATAATTAATAAGATTTTGTTCATGATTTTACAAGTTTGAAAGGTAAAAATTGAAGCGTTATAGCAATTTTTTAACAGAAAATTATGTAAAAATTATTAGAGCCAGCAGTAACTTATAAGATTTCATTTGCTTCTCCGCCCACAACTTTAATGAAAATTTCGTTAAATGAAGGAATATTTTCATTAAAAGATTTCAATTCTACGTGCTGAATTAGATGACTAATCAACTGGTTTACAGGGATTTCTTGCGTATTACGAATATATGCTTGTATGATGCCATCTTCCAAAGCTTGTGTATTTAGTACTTCAAAAATGCCGCTTTCATGGGGTAAATCTCCTATAAATTGTACGGTATACGAATTATCCTTAAAGCGATTTTTAACCTCTTTTTTGCCTCCGTGCAATACCACTTTTGATTTATTAATCAAGGCAATATTATCGCATAATTCCTCCACTGATTCCATTCTGTGGGTTGAGAAAATGATGGTTGTTCCTCGTTGTTTTAATTCTAAAATTTCATCTTTCAATAAATTGGCATTAATAGGGTCGAATCCAGAAAAAGGTTCATCCAAAATTATCAATTTAGGCTCATGGACAATCGTAGCGATGAATTGCGTTTTCTGTTGCATCCCTTTTGAAAGATCTTCAACATTTTTATCCCACCAATCTTTAATGTCAAATTTAATGAACCAATGTTTTAATTTTTCAAGTGCCTCGGCTTTTTTCATGCCTTTCAATTGGGCAAGATACAAAAGTTGTTCGCCAACTTTCATTTTTTTGTAAAGTCCACGCTCTTCGGGCAAATAGCCGATGTCTTCAATGTGCTTAGGTTGCAGTCGTTCACCGTTGAGAATAATAATTCCTTCGTCGGGTGCCGTAATTTGGTTGATAATGCGAATAAGAGAAGTTTTTCCCGCTCCATTGGGACCAAGCAAGCCAAAAATTGAACCTTGAGGAACTTCAATGCTTACCTTATCTAAGGCGGTGTGTTCAGAATAGCGTTTAACAACGTGTTGAGCTTCTAAGATATTTGACATAGTTATAAGTTTTGGTTTCAATAACGCTACAAAGCAAAGAGCGTTTGTCAAAAATGATTTATATTTCTGACAAACGCTCTTTTTATCTTGATAATCGGTAATTATTCTGATTCTGTGGTTGGTTCAGCGTTTACTATTGCTGGTTTTGGAGCAGGTTTTGATGCTGCCTTTGCCTTTGCAACTTGTTTTTTGGTTGGTGAATTAGCTGGTTTTGAAGGAGTAGATACTTTTGGTGAAGTGACACTGTCATTTGTTACAATAGCAATTTTAGCACTCATAGCTGCTTTTTCAGCCGATTTATCTTTCGCTTTTGCTACTTTTCTTGCTTTTTCAACCAATTTTTTAGTTGATTTTATAGCATCTTTTTCTTGTTCTTCGTCTTTATGCAACTTTGCAAATTTCTTCACAATATCTTTTGAACATTCATCAACGGCTTTGACTAATTTCTTTGCACTTTTTGCGTTCAGTCCGTGTAATTTTCCTAAAATGGCTGCTGATATTTCGTTAGCGAGGCTTTTGTTATTTGATTTCATATTTAATATTAATTTAATATTATGTAAATATTATGTTTCTGATAACGAATGTAGGAATAAGGTTTTACGCAAAAAAATTTTTCATGTTAAGTTTTTGATAACTATTTATTTTTAATACTTCCCAATTGTAAAATTTTAGAAGTATTTGCTCGAAAAAGATACGAAATTTACCGAAAAAATAAGGTCATTTTAAGTAATTGACGGACAAGTATTTATTAAAATATCATTATTCTAATAAATACACCTATCTTTGCCCAAGTTTATGGTGCTTTATGTTTGAAATCATTCAAATTTAATGCTTAATAGGGAAATCGGTAAAAGCCGATACTGTCCCCGCAACTGTAAGTTTTATAAAGTCATTACCATTCTTCAATAACCACTGGTTAGGAGTTTAGCGTTGAAAGTTTATGAGTGTAGCGTTTTTTACTCCGCACTTTAAATCTTAAACTCTGATTGGGAAGGTTTAGGTAATGATAAAACGAGTCAGGAGACCTGCCATCAAATCATTCTTGGTTTTTGTTTACGGAAGATGAACATAATCGAGCGTTAGAATTCTCTTTTAATTTTCTTGGTCAATTTCAACGGTTTGTCCCGTCGGTCAAGGCTTAACTATTTGTGTTATGTCTTCTGGTGCTGCGTATTTTATACGTTATAAAATTACACTTCTATGTTTGGGCGTGTTACTATCCATGTATAGTTACGCTCAGGAAATTCCGAATAAACAAATTGATGAAGTAAAGGTGGTTGGTTTTTCAACTGAACATTTTATGGTTGGTTTGAAAGTTCAGAAGATAGATTCTACTACTTTAGCTCGATTTCAATTTCAAACCTTAGCCGATTTTTTACAGTTTCAATCGCCTATTGCTTTAAAAAGTTATGGATCTGGTCAATTAACGAGCATTTCTTTCAGAGGAACATCGGCAACCCATACGGCCGTACTTTGGAATGGTGTTAATATTAATAGTCCGATGGCAGGAGAAACCGATTTTTCAACCGTACCTGTTTTAGGTTTCGACCAATTATCTATCCAATATGGTTCAGCCGCCAGTTGTGTAGGTTCTGGAGCAGTTGGAGGAAGTATTTTATTAAGTTCCGTACCACAATGGAAACAAAAAGGGGTGAATTTAACGGTGGGTGGACAATATGGAAGTTTTGATAATTATAATGGACAAACAGGCATAAGATTTGTAAAAATTAATAAAAAAGGATTACAATTTTCGGGTAAAACATTGTTTTATGGAAGTCAGTACAACAATCATTTTAACGAAACCCAACGAACCGCCAGCGATGGTAGAACCTATGCAATTCAGCCTTCCGAAACCGCACAAAAGGGTTTTATCCAAGACTTATATTTGAAAGAAAAAAATGGCAATTTACTTTCACTGAATATTTGGTTGACAGATAATAAACTTACTATTCAACCAGATGTACTTAGTTTTCGTGAAATTACGCAAAGTCAAGCATATCGTTTTTTATCAGGATACCAATTTAGGAATTCTACGGTGAAAATGGGATTTACCCGAGATATTATTGATTATGGAACGGGTGATTTCTCTTCTCCGAGTCATTCAGAAACAGACCGATACCTTGTTCGTGCCGAACACGAGTTTTCAATCAAAAAATCAGATTCTTTCTGGAATACTTCTCTAAGAATGGGGGGCGAAATTGCTTATTATGTCGCCAGAGTAGATGGTTATGGAGGAGTAGCAATCACGGAAAGTCGGCAAGATATTTTTGCTTTATTACGACAACAATTTACGCAAAAACTAACCGTATCATTTAATCTTCGTCAGGCATTTTCTAACCAATATACCGCTCCTTTTACGCCTTCATTGGGAGTAGAATATTCAGTTATTTCTACGGTAAAAAATCAAATAAAATTTTCGGGAAATATTGCTAAAAGTTATCGTTTACCAACGCTCAACGAACGTTACTGGAAAGTATTAGGTAATCCAAATATTCGCCCTGAAAGTGGACTAAATAAAGAATTAGGAATAAACTGGAAACAGATTGTTTCTTCAACCATAAATACTTCTTTAGGTATAAATGTTTACCATAATTTGATTGATGATTGGACTTACTGGAATCCAGATAAAGGCTACCGAGTAGAGAATTTGCAGCAGGTACTCACCAAAGGCGTTGAAGTTTCGGGAAGTGTTAAATATTTAAAAGATAAAAAGATAGCGGGATTATCGGCTACTTATGCTTACACGAATTCTACGCAACAAAAAATGTATGATGTTTATGCAGTTGACATCATCGGGAAACAACTTATTTATATTCCTTTACACACACTCACGGGGACGGCATACATTGGCAAAGGCGATTGGTCTTTGAATGTACAAGGGTTTTATAACTCTGAACGCTTTATAACTTTCGACCACTCTGGGCGACCTTTCCCTCCTTATTTTTTAATTAATAGTACGCTTTCTGGAAGAATTTCCATCGGAAAAATTCAGAGTAATTTACTTTTCCAAGTCAATAATTTGACGGATACGGTTTATCCAAGTGTCCGAAAAAATGCTATGCCAGGACGTAGTTTTTCTGTTGGTCTAGTTTTTTCAAGTGAAATTTTTCAGTAAAAATCAATCAAACATTATCATTTATCCCAAGTATTAACAGTAATTATTATTCATAAAATCAATACAATAATGCAATTCAATTCAATTATCATTCGTTCGTTAGCCGCAGGTTTTTTAATCTTAGGGCTTAATTCTTGTAGTAAAACTTCTGAACCAGAGCCTTCTCAACCGTATGATACGGGCGTTTTTGTGATAAATAGAGGTAATTTTTCTGATAATAATGGTTCGATTACGCTTATCAATCCAACTACTAAGATTACAAGTTTTGATATTTTTCAAAAAGAAAATAACCGTGCTATTTCAGGCGGAATTAGTGACTATGCAGAAGTAGATGGGAAAGGAGTTATTTTAGTAGATAATTCTACTCCTGGAAAAGACCTAATTGAAATCGTAAATGCTCGTACTTTCAAGACAGTTGCTACTATTCCTTCAACGGATTTAGAAAATCCACGCTATGTCGTTAAAGCTGGAACAAACAAGGCTTACGCAACTTGCTGGGATTCTTTTAATGCTGATTATTCGTTCAAAACTGGATATATCGTAGTAATTGATTTAACAACCAATAAAATAACTAAGAAAATTTCTGTACAAAGAGGAGCAGAAAAATTAGCAGTCATCGGTAACGATGTGTATGTAGGAAGCGTAGGTGGAGAAACTTCAATTTCTATCATTAATACTTCAACGGATGTCGTTAGCCAAACGGTTGAAGTTGGTAAGAATCCTAAAGTGATTGGCTTAGATGCTAATGGTAAACTGTGGATTTACGCAGGAGGGGAGTTTGTGAAATTTAACGTATTGACAAAAGCAGTGGAAAGTCGTACAAAAATTACTACCGCAAACACTTCAAAATCGCCAGGAAGTTTCTCTTTCAGTAAAGATAAGTCTTCAATTATGTATATTTATTCTTATTATGATGCGGCTGATGGTTACAAGCAAAAAGGTGAAACGTATAGTTTTGGAATTAACGACGCAGTGATTTCTACAACTAAACCTTTAATCAGTAAATTGTTTACAGGTTTGAGCGTTGACCCTTTAACTGGAAATATTTATGCAGGTTTTACTCCTTCATACAAGCAAGCAGGTTACGTTTTTCGTTACCAATCTAACGGAACTTTGATAGATTCATTAAAGGCTGAAATTGCTCCAGAAGGCTTTTTATTCAAATAGATTCAATAAAAAAAGGAAGTTTTCGCTTCGAACGAAAACTTCCTTAATAAATCCAATAAACTATGAAACAAACATTAAATCCCCGTTTTTTAACTTTGCTGTGCTTCATTTTGGCAATGGCTTTGTTACGTATTGCTAACTCGGCACAATTAACCCCTTTTGCTCACTATACGCCAATCGGTGCCATGTGCTTATTCGGCGGAGCCTATTTTCATAATCGTTGGAAAGCATTTGCCTTCCCAATTCTTACCCTTTTAGTAAGTGACATGGTGATTAACAAAGTAATTTTTCAGGGGAAATATGGCGTAATGTATAACGGTTGGTACTGGATTTATGGGATTTTTGCCCTTGTCGTATTATTTGGAAAAGTAATATTACAAAAAATTAATGTTCAGAATGTGGTCTTAGCGGCTATTGTTGCTTCGGTTTCGCATTGGATTTTGGCCGATACAACGGTTTGGATTGGTGGAGGAACGGATTTAAGAACGATGCTTCCATTAAGTCGTGATTTGGCTGGTTATGTTCAGTGTTTAACCCAAGGATTTCCATTTATGAAGAACTTTTTGGTAGGTACATTAGCATACAGCGGTTTAATGTTTGGAACTTTTGAATTATTGAAAGTGCGTTTTCCAAAATTAGCAATAGCGTAGATAATTTCATTGTAATCAAATTAACCAGCTATATTTTGACAATGAAAGAAGAATTAACTTTTGAAATCTTGACCGTTGAAAATATTGCCGAGATTTCCGTTTTAGGACAACAACTAAACCCTAAAATGACTTTGGAGCAAATTCAGAACCTTTTAAAGGAAATGTTTACTTTGCCCACCTACAGATGTTTTGGACTATTCCTTAACAAAAAACTTGTAGGAATTTCGAGTGGTTGGATAACTGTGCGTTTTTATTCGGGTAAACAACTTGAAGTTGATAATGTTATTATTGACAACTCTTTGCAATCAAAAGGACTCGGAAAGCAATTTTTTGACTTTATTGAAAATTGGGCTAAAGAAAATGGTTGTGAGACAATTGAGCTGAATACTTACGTACAAAATTCAAAATCTCATAAATTTTATTTTAATTTAGGGTACTCAATTTTAGGTTTCCATTTTTGGAAACACATTTAATCTGACAATTATGTTGGATACCGAAAAACATACAACGAAAAATAAACATCAAAAACAATGAAAGCCGTTTCTTTTCTTCCTGCCGCTACGCAAATGATTTACGACATGGGTTTGCAAGACCTTTTGTATGGTGTCACCTTTGAATGTTCAGAACATTCACGGACTGAAAAGCAGATTTTAGTTCGTTGTATTATGGAAGGAAAAGATTATTCGAGTGAAGAAATTGACCGTATCTTTTCAGCTTCAAAAGCACAAGGAAAAAGTCTTTATTATGTAGAAGAAGATAAATTGCAAGCCATTGCTCCCGATATCGTTATCACGCAAGATGTTTGTGAGGTTTGCCAAATTGATACCAAATGCACACAGGCTGTTATTGATAATTTGGAGAAAACACCCATCATCATTACATTAACACCCCAAAGTTTAACGGATGTATTCCAATCTGCCATTACAATTGCTACGGCTTTAGGTCGAGAAGAAGTTGCGTATCAATATTTAGCTAATCTTCAAAGTCGTATTGATATTATTATCGATAAACTCCGTGAATATCGAGCATTGCCAAAGCGAGTAATGGTAATGGAATGGATTGAACCAATTTATAACTGTGGTCACTGGATTCCGCATCAAATTGCGTATGCTGGTGGTATTGATATGTTGGGAAATCCATCGGGAGATAGTATTGTTACGCAATGGGAAAAAGTATTAAAATATGACCCAGAAGTTTTAGTTATCGCTCCGTGCGGTTTTGAAACCAAACGGAGTCTGGAAGAGTTACACCTATTGATTGCCAAAAATGGGTGGGAAAATCTACAAGCAGTTCAAAATAAATTGGTCTATGTGCTTGATTATGATTTGTTTACCCAACCAAGTGCTTCAACCTTAGTAAATGGTATTGAAATTTTAGCAGCATTATTTCATCCTACACTTTTTAAGATTCCTCAATCGCTAAAACACAAAGTTCATGCAGCTTTTGAAAATATGCTTGTTTAACCCAATATGAGAAAAAAAGCCTTAATGAATTGGTCTGGCGGCAAAGATTCTGCCTTATCCCTTCATCATATTTTACAAAATAATGAATATAAAGTTGAACATTTATTGACTTCGTTAAATGATTCTTTCAAACGAGTTTCGATGCACGGCGTTCGGGAAGAATTACTTGACCAACAAGCCGTGAATATTGGGATTAATTTAATAAAATTGCGTTTGGCTGAAATTGTTTCTATGGAAGAATACCAAGAAAAAATGGCTGAAACCATGAAACCTTTGGTGAACTCGGGAATAAAATATTCTATTTTTGGGGATATATTCTTGGAAGATTTACGCCAACATCGGGAAGAAAGATTACAACAAGTTGGTATGAAAGGAGTTTTTCCCCTGTGGAAACAACCTTCCTTAGCATTATTAGATGAATTTTGGGATTTAGGTTTTAAAACGATTGTGGTTGCCATCAATGGAAATAATTTGGACGAATCATTTTGTGGAAGAATCCTCGACCGTGATTTTGTCAAAGATTTACCTAAAACAGTTGACCCTTGCGGAGAGAATGGAGAATTTCATACCTTCGTTTTTGAAGCCCCCTATTTCAAAAATTCCATTAAATTTGATATTGGAGAAACCGTTGATAAAACCTATAATTTCAAAAATTCAAACGGTGATGATTTAAGTTCAACCTATTTTTTTACCGATTTGATTGCAAAGGCTTAACATTCAAATAAAATGGAAAAACACGCTCCCGATTCATGCCCACGATGTGGCGAAATATTTGTTTGTAAGGTCAATAATATCTTGCAATGCGACTGCATGAAAGCTGTTTTAACTAAAGCAGAAACAGCATATATTGCCAATATTACCGAATGGGAATACGATGGTAATTGTCTGTGTAATAAATGTTTAGACGATTTAAAAAAGGAGATTGCCAAATAATAAAAGGCCTTTGGATTGAATTTTGAAGTTCATTTTTTTGTTGATATATTTGTAAAAACATACATCATTATGACAAATAAAGAAAAATACGAAATGTGGCGAAATGTAGCTACTTCGATGGTGGAGGAAAAGAAAATTATTCAAGAAGTTGGTGTTGAACGTGCTAAATCCGAATATGGAATTAAATTTGAAAAACTTAGAGAGCCACGAGTACCAGAAAATAAATGATGATAAATTTCGATTTACGAATAGTTCAGGTGTAAAGTACGAGGTATATTTCACAACAGGAGAGTATTATTTTCCAGAAGTTTATTATAGAAAATATCTCAAAACATTTGGATTTAGCCCTATTTCTTCCACAAATTTTGACTTTGAAATAAAAACAGCTAACACGATAATTCTTATTCTGGCAGATTATTTTACACAAGATGATTACATTGTTATGTATGTTTGTGACCAAAGTGATAATAAACAATCCGTTAGAAACCGTCTTTTCAACTTATGGTTCAATAAGTACAATGACGGTAGTTTTGAAAAGATTGATTTATCGTACGAACAGCATACTTTTATCTCTGCAATTATTAAGAGAAAAAATCCTTTTTATATAGATTTTAAACACAACTTTCCTGATTTGGGAGAGGAATATAAATAAAAAAGAAAAAGAAGATGCTATTTAATTGACATCTTCCTTTTCCGTTTTCGATAGTAGGTTACTGATAATTGACCTATACTCGAACTTGCACAGTTTGAGTTTTTTCTTGCGTGGCGTTTCTAATGGCCACTTGTTGAGCCAATAATTCCGCTGAATTTCTAAAAATTTCCGCCACAATTCCTTCCGTCATTACTGCTGGACGACCGTCATCACCCGCCTCACGAATGCTTTGTACAATCGGAATTTCTCCTAATAATTGCGTTTCATATTTTATCGCTAAATTCTTTCCCCCGTCTTTTCCGAAAATATAATATTTGTTATCGGGTAATTCTTCGGGTGTGAAATACGCCATATTTTCAATTACACCCAAAACGGGTACATTGATTTGTGGTTGTCTAAAAAACATCAAACCTTTCGTAGCATCAGAAAGAGCTACTTTTTGTGGAGTCGTTACGATAACGGCTCCCGTTACTGGTACTAATTGAACCAAAGAAAGGTGAATATCAGACGTTCCTGGCGGTAAATCAATTAGTAAATAATCCAATTCTCCCCAATTGGTATCGCTAAAAAATTGACGTAATGCCTGTGTTGCCATAGGTCCTCTCCAAGGCACAGGATTATCTTGTGGAGCGAGAAAACCCATAGAAATCATTTTAATTCCGTATTGCATAATTGGCTGAATCATGTTTTTGCCATCCATTTGGCTAACCATTGGCTGCATATCTTCTGCCCCAAACATCACAGGAATTGAAGGTCCTGAGATATCTGCATCAATAATTCCAACCTTAGCACCCGACTGTTTTAAAGCCATTGCCAAGTTGGCGGTAACGGTAGATTTACCAACACCACCCTTTCCTGAAGCAATGGCAATGATGTTTTTGACATTTGGAAGTAAGGTTCCGCCCATGCGTGACGACGTAACATCAGCGGTCATATCTATAACTACGCTCAAATCTGCGTCCACGTGTGTATGAATGGCATCGGTACATTCCTTGCGGATTCTTTCTTTCAAAGGACAAGCGGGGGT
>JANXRS010000064.1 GCA_025356745.1 Arcicella sp. | reverse complement strand
TTGCCCTTTACACCATTCTTTTTTACTTTTGGTGTTTCACAGTGAGGGCAATATACTTTGACATGAACGTAAGACATTCTACAAAGTTATTGTCCTCTTGTAATTTAACCCGTATTACAGCATACATTCTGTAACACTACCGATATCTTTAATGATTTAAAGAAACTGTCAACCAAACACTGCCTACTTACAACTGATGTTAAGAACTCACAATAACGGCGAACTCCGCCTCGCTCATGTAAACCAAACCGTAACCCTATGCGGGTGGGTACAACGCTCTCGTGACAAAGGAGGCATGATTTGGATTGACCTCCGTGACCGCTACGGTATCACACAATTAATGCTCGAAGAAGGCAAAACCCCTAAAGAAATCTTAGATTTATCCCGTACTTTTGGACGTGAATTTGTTATTTCTGCTACAGGCTTAGTCGTTGAACGTCTTTCGAAAAATGATAAGATTCCAACGGGAGAAATTGAAATTAAAATCACTGAACTTTCGGTATTAAATCCTGCCAAGCTTCCCCCGTTTTTGATTGAAGATGAAACTGACGGTGGCGATGACATCAGAATGAGATATCGATACCTTGATTTACGCAGAAATCCTGTTCGTCAGAATTTAATGTTACGTCATAGGGTAGCAAAATTTACTCGTGAATACCTTGACAACCAAGAGTTTATCGAAGTTGAAACGCCCGTTTTAATTAAATCAACACCCGAAGGAGCAAGAGATTTTGTTGTGCCTTCACGCATGAATCCAGGAGAATTTTACGCTTTACCACAGTCACCCCAAACTTTCAAACAATTGTTGATGGTTTCGGGTTTTGACCGTTATTATCAAATCGTAAAATGTTTCCGTGACGAAGATTTACGTGCTGACCGTCAGCCTGAATTTACCCAAATTGACTGCGAAATGTCATTCATCGAACAAGAGGATATTCTTAATATGTTCGAAGGATTGATTCGCTATCTTTTTACGCAAGTAAAAGGTTTAGATTTGGGCGAAGTATCACGCATGACTTACGCACACGCCATGAAATTTTATGGTTCAGACAAACCTGATATTCGTTTTGATATGAAGTTTGTTGAGTTAAAAAGTGAAGAAGTTGATGTAGTTTCGGGGAAAGATTTTGTCGTTTTCGATTCAGCCAATACCGTTGTTGGAATTTGTGCAAAAGGTTGTGCCGAATATACCCGTAAACAAATGGACGAATTGACAGATTTTGTAAAACGTCCTCAAATTGGAGCGAAAGGTATGATTTACCTTCGTTATAATGCTGATGGAAGTTTGAAATCATCAGTAGATAAATTCTATTCAGAAGAAGATTTAAAGACATGGGCGGAAGCCTTCGGAGCGGAGAAAGGTGATTTAATTCTCATTCTCCCTGGCGATGGCGACAAAGTTCGTAAGCAATTGAATGAATTACGTTTAGAAATGGGTAATCGTTTGGGACTTCGTGACCCTAAGAAATACGCTGCTCATTGGGTTGTTGATTTCCCATTATTGGAATACGGCGAAGAAGATAATCGTTGGTTTGCCATGCACCATCCTTTCACAAGCCCAAAACCAGAGGATATGAAATATTTGGAAACGGGTGAATTAGGAAAAATTAGAGCCAATGCTTATGATTTAGTCATTAATGGCGTTGAAGTTGGCGGTGGTTCAATTCGTATTTTCCAGAAAGAATTACAGGCAAAAATGTTCAGCGTTTTAGGATTTACGGACGAAGAAGCCAAAAATCAATTCGGATTCTTGATGGATGCTTTTGAATATGGAGCGCCTCCACACGGTGGTTTAGCATTCGGTTTTGATAGACTTTGTTCATTATTTGGTGGGTCAGATTCAATCCGTGATTTCATTGCCTTCCCAAAAAACAACTCAGGAAGAGACGTAATGATTGATTCACCTTCAAGAATTGATGATAAACAATTGAATGAATTAAAAATTCGGACGGTAGTTTAAGTTGGGGAAAATACAATGACTCAAAATTATGCACAACCCATTGATAATAAACTGTTTACTTGAATTATTATAGATGGATTTATTGCAAAAGGGGATGCTTTTGGATTTGAAACCAAAAAAAAGCCGTAAAAATTTGACTAT
>JANXRS010000036.1 GCA_025356745.1 Arcicella sp. | reverse complement strand
TTCTTTTAAATCATAAACATCACGATAACGAATATGTCTTTCGTCAGGTCGTGGGTGTACGGTAATTCCCTCTGCCCCGAAACGCTCGCAGTCCAAGGCCACTTTTACTACATTTGGATTGTCGCCTCCTCTTGAATTACGAAGAGTGGCTATTTTATTTATATTAACACTCAGCTTTGTCATATTTTCGATTTTGAATGGTTAAAGGGATGAGAAATCCGTTAGGATGAATGAATGAATATTTTTAAGTTTGTATTTTAATAAAATAACAAGATAGTTGATGTAATGTTAAGAATGGGCTTTTATAATCTGTTACTCTTCCATTTACTCTTTCTATCATTCAAAATTGATAAAAAATGTCATTAAAAACTAATATCGACAACGGCATTAAAGATGCTATGCGTGCCAAAGACCAAGACCGTCTCAGAACGCTTCGTGCTATTAAAGCAATGATTTTAATTGAAGAAACCTCGGGTACAAACACAGGAGGCGACCTTTCAACGGATGTGGAGATGAAATTATTGACAAAAGCTGCTAAACAACGCAGAGATTCTTTGGAGATATTTATGTCGCAAGGACGTGAAGATTTGTCAAGAGTTGAACAATCTGAATTGACAATTATTGAAGAGTTTTTACCAAAGCAATTATCGGAAGATGAACTACGAGCGAAATTAGAAGAAATTAAAACTCGTGTGGGAGCATCTGCCCCATCGGATATGGGTAAAATGATGGGTGTAGCCACCAAAGAATTAGCAGGATTAGCCGATGGAAAAGTGGTTTCTGCTATGGTAAAAGCACTTTTGGGTTAATTATGAATTATAAATAATGCGTTATAAATGAAATTTGGTTTATTTGCAACGCATTATTGATTCACCATTCATAATTTCAATGCAATTAATTGACATTCTCATTCTTCTTCCCACACTTTGGGGAGCATACATCGGCTATCAACGAGGCATCATTATTGAAGTCATTTCAATAGCTGCTTTTGTGATTTCGGTCATTATTGGTTTTCGTGCTTTGGGTTATGCGAGTGATTGGATTTCGCCTTACGTAAATAATCGTATGACGGAGAAATTAGTACCTTACATTGGCTTCGGAGCAGTATTTTTCCCGATTGTATTTCTCATTAATAAATTAGGTTGGACACTCCGAAAATCTATCAGATATACTGTCTTTGGCAGTTTTGATTCACTCGCTGGATCAATTGTAGGCGGATTTACGTGGGCATTCGGCATTAGCATTTTCATCTGGCTAACGACTTCCATCGGCATAAAATTTCCAGAAAAAGAAACTCAAAATACGTATCTATATCCCTTAGTGAAGCCACTCGCTCCTAAAATTATTGAGAAAGCCATTGAGGTTGTTCCAAAACAGATTAATAAATGGAGGAATTGATTTGCTTACGAGAAAGTCTTTGAAAATTGATTACTCTTAACGAATATTTTAATTTAAAACTCACATATTAAAATAGCTAAATTTTAAATTAATAATAGAACGCATATTTACCTCAAAAAACTAAAATTTCATCAATGAAAATCCTAATAACAGGCGGTGCAGGTTTTGTCGGTTCGGCACTTGCTATAAATATTAAAAGTAATTATCCAAGCTACGAAGTTATTTGTTTGGATAACCTTAAACGCAAAGGCTCAGAACTTAATTTACCTCGTTTGGCGAAATCAGGAGCAATATTTGTTCATGGAGACATTCGTAATAAAGAGGATTTTGATTCAGTACCAAAGGTAGATTTTGTCATTGAAGCATCGGCAGAACCTTCTGTTTTGGCAGGATTAGACGGAACGCCTGACTATTTGATAAATACTAATTTGGTTGGAACAATCAATTGTTTGAACTTTACCAAAAAGTGCGGAGCCAGTTTTATTTTCCTATCAACGAGCCGCATTTATCCCATTAAAGCGATTGAAAAACTGAATTACGAAGAGCAAGAAACACGATTTACTTTAACGGATAATCAACCTGTTAGAGGCGTATCTTCAAAAGGAATTGCTGAAGATTTTCCATTGGACGGTGCGAGGTCATTATACGGTGCAACAAAATTAGCATCTGAATTAATGATTCATGAGTACAATGAGTTTTACAATATGAAAACCGTTATCAATCGTTGTGGTGTTCTGACGGGTCCTTGGCAAATGGGTAAAATCGACCAAGGCGTCATGGTACTTTGGGTAGCAAAACATTTTTGGCAACAAAAATTAGCCTATATCGGATACGGTGGTTCGGGTAGACAAACCCGTGATATGCTCCACGTACTGGATTTATACAGGCTTATTGATTATCAGTTACATAATATTGATAAAGTAAATGGAGAAATCTTGAACGTAGGCGGAGGGGTAGAAGTTAGTGCATCCTTGCAAGAACTAACAAAAATTTGTCAGGAAGTCACGGGCAAGACCATTCCAATTAGTCAAGTACCAGAAAATCGTGCGGCAGATATTCCTTTATACATAACGGATAATTCAAAAGTAACGGCTCTAACGGGCTGGAAACCAGAGATTTCAATGAAACAAATCGTGCAAGAAATCACCGATTGGATTACAGAAAATGAAGAATCTTTGGCGTATGTTTTAAAGTGAGAAAGATAAAAAGTTGAAAGTTTATGAGTACAAAGTCAAAGAGTATTCCTAACAACAAGAAAAAATACGTTCATCGTCAGGTTTTCCACTCATAAACTTTCTATTCATAAACTTAGTAATTAATTGACAATCAACTGAGTAGCTTAATAAATAATTTCCTATATTCGTTAAATATTTTAAAGTTCATTAGGTTTAATAAACTTTAAAACTCTTTAAACGATATGAAAAAACTATTACTCATTTTTTTATTAGTTCCTTTTTTATCTTCTGCACAAATCCAAATCAGCACAAACTTTAGTTATGTCGTTGAAAAAGGCTTTATTAATGAAGCAAGTTTTGCTGGTTCGGGTTTTGAAGTAAGCCTTCGTAAACACCTATCCGATAAATTTAGAACCACCGCCACGCTGGGAGTTTATGATATGAGGATTGCTTTAATTGCAGTTTCTAATTACGATTATACCTCAAAAACTTACGGATATTCCTATAAAACTGTCGTTCCAATAACGATTGGTGGAGAATATTATTTGTTAAGTAAAAGATTAATAAAACCCTTCGTAGGACTTGAAACAGGAGTTTTTTATACAAAATACAATTCTCAAATTAATGAAAGCTATCGTAATTATGCTCCAACTCTACCAACGGGAGAGTATTTTAACTGGGGATTCTCACCAAGCATAGGCATACATTTACAGGAATATGCTGATAGACTAGGAATATTTGTCAAGCTAAAATATACAGGAATAACTTATGCTGAAGGTTACAATAATTTAGTAAGCCTCAATGCGGGAATAACTTTTAAATTTGGCAAAAAAATTGGTTGGAGACCACCCGTTATTGAAGTTTCAGAAACAACGCCGTATTATGAAAAAAAATAGAGAAAAGTAGGAAAGGAAAATGGGGCAATAAAAGATGTTCTTTTTATTTCCCCATTTTCCTTTCTATGAAAGATAATACCAGTCCATCACTTCATCAGGTTGAATTTTCAGCACATTACTCAACACCAAAAGTACCAAAGTATGAGAAGCCGAGCGAGGATGAATTTTAGCTATTTCAGCAAATTTTTCAATCGTAATTTTTTGATTTTCAGCAAGATAAGTCATTAAAATTTTTTCTTTTTCTCCATAAGTAAACTTAATTCCATCCTCATTCTCACGTCTCAAAATTTGTTTCACTTCACGGCTTGCCTGTACAGAACGGTCTTTTACCCGCACATAAGCTTTATGATGTTCTTCATTTTCAAGATGCACAAAATGAGGTTTTTCTTTACTTTTAGGAATTGTAAAAACCAACACATCACGTTCATCCGTTATTGCAATCCTTTCAAGTTCGTAATTAATTGGCGGATAACAACTTTGTTTAATGGCACGCACCAAAATGTATTCCTCTTCATCCACAAATTTTAAGCCTGGAATCGTTTTATCATCGCTAACTCCTAACAAAAGTTTTCCACCTTTGCTGTTGGCAAAAGCCACAATTTCACGAATAATTTTTTCGGGATGGCTAGCTTTGAGCTTAAATTCGAGAGAACTTCCTTCTCCCTGCCGCACCAGATTTTTCAATTCTTTCACATTCATATCCGACATTCGGCTATAGCTGTCGGTCTTCTCGAAGTAGGTGGCAAGTCCCTGACTCATACGATTTTATGATTTAGGTATGTTGATAAATTATGTAATGATTTCGTTTGAAGATAACTGATAAATTGACACAAAAGTCTAAAAAAAGGCAAATATTTTTTTTAATAGAATACTAATTTAATAGACTTTATATATCTTTGTAAGATAATGTAAATCGAATATTTTAGCTTCGAATGTTTATGCAAGATTTAATCACAAAATTAGAAAGTCTTTCGCTTGAGGAAAGTCTGAAATATATTACTGAAAACTATGAAAACGTAGTTTTTTCAACATCTTTCGGACAAGAAGACCAAGTAATTACAGACGCTATTTTTCGTAATGATTTGAATGTCAGAGTTTTCACTTTAGATACGGGTCGTCTTTTTCAAGAAACTTACGAGTTAATGGATTCTACCAAAACTAAGTATAAGAAAGAGTTTGAAACATATTTTCCTAATACTGCAAGAGTAGAAGCGTTGGTGAAAGAAAAAGGTTTCAACAGTTTTTATTTTTCCGTTGAAAATCGAAAAGAATGTTGTTTTATTCGTAAAATTGAACCTTTAAAAAGAGCTTTGGCAGGTGCTGAAATTTGGATTACAGGTTTACGCTCTGAACAATCAGAGAACCGTGCCGACATGAAAATTGTTGAATGGGACGAAGGTAATAAAGTGATTAAATTTAATCCATTAATTCATTGGACTTACGAACAAGTGCTTGATTATTTGAAAGTTAATCGAGTGCCAGATAATCCGCTCCACCGCAAAGGATTTATTTCAATCGGTTGTTTGCCTTGTACACGTGCCATTCAAGAAGGCGAAAATCCAAGAGCAGGACGTTGGTCGTGGGAAGCATCACAAAAAGAATGTGGGTTGCATAGTTAGTTAAATAGAATTATTTTTACGAATATGAATATATTAGAAATAAACCAAGAAGTTAATACTGAGATTGCCGAAACTCCTAAGCACGGTTTTTTTCCCCGTGAACTTGAGGATGAAGCCATTTACATCATGCGTGAAGTGGCGGCACAATTTGAAAAACCTGCGTTGCTTTTTTCGGGTGGAAAAGATTCCATAACGCTTGTCCGTTTAGCTCAGAAGGCATTTTATCCAGGTAAAATTCCTTTTCCTTTAGTTCATGTGGACACAGGACATAACTTTCCAGAAACCGTTGCCTTCCGTGATTGGCTTGCCAAAGAAACAGGGGCTGAACTGATTGTGAGATATGTGCAAGATTCTATCAATCAAGGAAAAGCAAAGGAAGAAACGGGTAAATATGCTTCAAGAAATGTACTGCAAACGGTTACACTTTTGGATGCTATCGAAGAATTCAAATTTGATGCGTGTATTGGTGGAGCAAGGCGTGATGAAGAAAAAGCTCGTGCCAAAGAACGTATTTTCTCAGTTCGTGATGATTTCGGACAATGGGATTCAAAACGTCAACGTCCAGAATTATTTGATATGTTGAACGGACGTATTGCGATTGGCGAAAACGTGCGAGTTTTCCCAATTTCAAACTGGACAGAATTAGACGTTTGGAATTATATTAAGGAAGAAAAAATGGCGATTCCGTCAATTTATTATTCTCACCAACGCCAAGTAATTGAACGTGATGGTATGTTATGGGCTGATTCGGAATATCTTAACAAAGATGCTGACGAAATTCCTTTTGAAGCAACTGTTCGTTTTCGTACCGTTGGCGATATGACTTGTACGGCTGCCGTAGCTTCTGAAGCAGTTGAACTAGACGATATTATCGGTGAAATTCTTTCTGCCGAAATCTCAGAACGTGGTGCCAGAATAGACGACAAACGCTCAGAAGCTGCTATGGAAAAACGTAAACAACAAGGATACTTTTAGAAATTATGAATGATAAGTTTCGAATTAGTAAATTTTATAATAACTCAAAATTCAAAATTCATAATTTCAAAAAATGGATATTTTAAGAATAGCAACTGCTGGTTCGGTAGATGATGGCAAAAGTACATTAATCGGACGACTTTTATACGAAACAAAGTCAATCACCAAAGATAAAATTGAGGCATTAGAAATGGCTTCCAAGCGTAAAGGTTTAGATTTTCTTGACCTTTCCTTATTAACCGACGGACTTATCGCTGAACGTGAACAAGGCATCACGATTGATGTAGCCAATATTTATTTCTCAACGCCACAACGTAAGTACATCATTGCGGATACCCCAGGTCACTTTGAATATACTCGTAATATGGTTACGGGAGCATCAAATACGAAGGTTTCTATGATTTTGATTGATGCTCGTAATGGTGTTTTAGAACAAACGTTCCGTCACTTTTTTATCGCTTCCATGTTACGCATTCCGAAAGTAATTGTGTGTGTGAACAAAATGGATTTAGTGGGATATTCTGAAGAGAAGTTCAACGCTATTAAAGCCGATATTCAAGCCATTGCTGATAAAGTTTCTTTTGAAGGACAGGAAGTTACCTTTATTCCAATGTCATCTTTATATGGACAAAACATTTCAATTCAAGCAACTGAAATGTCTTGGTACAGCGGTTTACCATTATTAGCAGAATTAGAATCGACTTCTTTCGACGAAATCAAA
>JANXRS010000010.1 GCA_025356745.1 Arcicella sp. | reverse complement strand
AAAGTTGAAGAAGGATTTGAGTTAAGTATAATAGCCTCCGAACCTTTTCTAAAAGCACCCGTAAGTATAGACTTTGATAATAAGGGTCGTATGTGGGTGGTAGAAATGATTGGTTATATGCCAAATCTCGAAGGCATTGGGGAAGAAGAACCCAACGGTAGAATTTCCATTTTAGAGGATTTGGATAAAGATGGCGTAATAGACCATGCTAAAGTCTTTTTGGATAAACTCGTTTTACCAAGAGCATTGGCTCATGTCTATGGAGGGCTGTTATACGTAAATGGCCCAAAACTTTGGTTTGTAGAAATAAAAAATGATAAGCCAGGCAAAAAAACGTTGGTTGACCCTTTATACGCCGAAGGCGGAAATGTAGAACATTCATCTAACGGATTAATGATGAATATGGACAATTGGATTTATAATGCTAATTTGAATTTTAGGTATCAGTTGAAAAATGGCAAATGGCTGAAAGAACCAACAAGTTATCGAGGTCAATGGGGAATAACAAAAGACAATTTTGGGAGGCTGTATTATAACAACAACTCTACTCAATTAAAAGGAGATTATGTATTACCTAACAAAGTGATTCAAAATAAATACTTTAAGCCCTTGATTGCTGAAAATCAAAAATTGACCAATGATAGAGTTTTTCCAATACATCAAACTTCGGTAAATAGAGGGTATCAAAAAGGAGTTTTAGACGAAAAAGGATTTTTGATAGATGTAACTGCTTCATGTGGGCCATTGGTTTATAGAGGAGCAGCTTTCCCTGATTCTTATAATCAAAATGCTTTTGTTTGTGTTCCTGAAGCTAATCTTATTAAACGAAATATTTTAAATTTTAACAATATTCAAACTACAGGCAGCCAAGCCGTAGAAGGTAAGGAATTTATTGCTTCCACAGATGAGGGTTTTCGGCCAGTAAATTTGTTTAATGGTCCCGATGGTGCCATGTATGTGGTTGATATGCACAGGGGCATTATTCAACATAAAGCTTATATTTCACAATATCTTGCTGAACAGCTCGCTGGAAAAAAATTGGATACTTTACAAAATGCTGGGCGTATATTGAAAGTAATAAGCAAAGAGAAAAAACTTTATACAGTATCTGACTTATCGAAAGCATCAAGTAAAGAATTAGTAGCATTACTTAGTCATCCAAATGGGTGGTTAAGAGACCGTTCACAACAATTATTGATTCAGAAGAAAGATTTTTCGGTGTGTAAAGAGTTAATTCGTTTAACTAAAATTGGTAATGAAGTTTCAACCTCTATACATAGTCTTTATGTATTAGAAGGCTTAAATTTTCTCTCTTTTGAAATGCTGAGTGATATTGTAAAACAATCAAAACAGCCTGAAACCATTGCTCACGCCTTAGGTCTTTTAGAACGATTTTCATCTGTAAAGACCATTAGTAAAATGAAAGCCTTGAGTACCCAATTATTGGCTCAAAATAATAAAACCATAGACCTTTATTTGTCAATGTCAATGAATGCTTGGCTTAAGTTGTCGGACGTTACTTTTATACCAATTCTTTCGCAAATAGACCAAAAATATGCTAATCAGAAAATATTTCAAGAAGCAATTGCCAGTAGCCTTGAAGGGAAGGAAGCACATTATCTCAAAACTATGAACCCAAATGAAATACTAAAAAGTAATTTAATATTAGCACTAGCAAACCATCAGAAAAAAGAATTAAATTCAATCTATGTAGTTGAAAAAAACGTAGTAGATAACAGGACTATGGGCTTAAAACTGTTTAGAAACATTTGTTCCACTTGTCATGGTGCTGATGGCAAGGGCATTCAAGATTTGGCACCCCCTCTCAAAGATTCTGAATACATTAATGGCTCCATGAAACGACTGGCTTCTATAATTTTGCACGGTATCAGTGGGCCGATTCATGTAAATGGGAAGTTGTACCAATTAAATAATGATATGCCAGGTTTAATCACTAACAGCTCAATAAGCGACCAAGATATAACCGACATTATTAGATTTACGCAGAATGCTTTTGCAAAAGAAGGGAAAGGAATTACTGTTGATGATGTAAAAAAACAAAGAGAAAAAAAACCTGTTGGCGGCGGACTTTTCAACGAAAAACAATTACTCGAAGGTGATTTTGAAAAGTTATAGAGTTAATCAAATAATCGTTTTAAAAAACAAACAATGACAAAAAAGATAATATTTTACTTGATAATTTGTATTTTTTTGAGCTTTTCAAAGGATATAAAAGCGACAAATCCTTTTAAAAAAGAGGAAATGTTTTCTCAAAAATACACATATAAAACATTATCGCCCTACCAAAAACAACTATTTGATGATTTCGTGGAAGAACAAATGCCCAAAGGTTCGGCATTGAAATTAGATGAAAACACGGGAACAAGAGGCATCATGCGACTGGCTTGTGCATTATTTTATAGAAATAAAGCGGGTGATGTAGAAAATGCTGTGAAAATTATTAAATGGATTTTTACACTTCAAAATTTGGACGAAAAGAGCAAAGATTACGCAGTTTGGAGAGGAAATGGCAAGTCGAGCGAAAACTACGACCAAAATATGCGTGAGTTTATCGGTACTGATTTGATAAGCATATACCATAAATATAAGCAAAAACTCCCCGAAGACGTACGAAAAGAAATGGAAGTTTGTTTGATTCGTACCGTTAAAGGGGCATTGATGCGAAACGTAAACCCTGATTATAACAATATCTCTATCATGAGTTCATTTATGATGGAATACGTTGGCACTGAATTTAATATCCCTGAATTTAAAAATGCAGGTTTAGTGAAAGCTAAAGCCATTTATAATAATTTTTTAAAATACAATACACTCTGCGAATACAACTCGCCTACCTATTATGGTGTAGATTTTGTGGGTTTGGCACTTTGGCGAGAATTGTCGTTTTCAAGCGAAATGAAAGCTATGAGTAAAGTACTTGAGAAGGAGTTATGGTTAGATGTAGCTACTTTTTACAACGCCAATCTTCAAAATATCTCAGGCCCATATTTGAGGGCGTATGGCATTGACATGAAAAAATCTCACGCAATATTGGGTACTTGGATAGCAATGGCAATTGATAATCCACAAATAGCTACTATTCCAGGCAAAAATGGCGTGCATTCTGAGCTTGAATTTATCGTGCCGATTGTGGAAATGGGCATTTTCATGCCGATGCAAGCTTTGGCGCAATTTAAGAAATTTGATGCCCCGAGGTTTATTACACGAACTACGTCAAATTACTATGAAGGCGATAGATTGAAAAAAGTAACTGCATATATTCAGAAAGATTGGATGATGGGCGGACTTTGGGGAAATAGGAAGGTTTCGCATATATTAAAAACGGGTACAATGCACTGGAAGGCTGAAAATGGTGATACTGGATGGCTTTTTGTGCCAGGCGAAGGCAAAACCAATGTAAAAGTCGATGAAACGAGGATGAAAATCTACTTGGCCGATACACTCGCCAAAACGTTCCAGATTTATGTTTATTCAAAAAATATCAAGCCAGAAAACCTTAAAGAAACCGTCTGGAAATTACCCAATATGTCATTAGGAATAAAAACCGACCTAAATCTCTTAAAAACCGAAATATTATCCCAAGCAATGATTAATTCAGAAGGTGTTGGTTCAAAAGATTATCCTTTTGTAATCAATGTGATTTATGAAATTCCTGTGAATTGGAATATTGAGAACCCATTAGTAGAAATAACCCCAAAAAAATAACCCTTATACTTTAGCCTGTAAAATACAGTCTTGTTCAATTTTGAAGTGCATCAAAAAGTGTGTGGGGTCACTTAAATGTGGGGCAAACTTGGAGTGCATCAAAAAGTGTGGGGCAATCAGATTTATGTTTTTAAAGAATCATTTAAGGATAGCCAATTGAACTCAATAATTTTTTAATTAAGTACATTAAAAATCAGTTGCCCACAC
>JANXRS010000506.1 GCA_025356745.1 Arcicella sp. | reverse complement strand
TTTAGGTTTATGTTAACATAAATACTTCATTTTTAGGTTTTATCTTAAATTGAATCTTTTTTCATTATCCAAAATAAGCTCAATTTGTATTTTTCCAAGCAGTTTTATTGTACTTTTAAATGCGTTGAACCTGTATATTTTTTAGAATACAAAGTTACACCGAGTTTTTCACAGAGTCCACTGAGTTTTTATTTTTCAGTATAAAATTCATGACATAGGTTAAGAAAATGCTATGAATAGCCAAGTATGAGATAAACTTAGGGAAGCCTTATGGACAAACTTTCATTATCAAATTACATTGTCGTAACTTTGTGTTCCAATTTTATAAATCCTAACTGCAAATCTTTAGGAATCATTAATGAAAACTAAAACACAACTAAAAAATAAAGTCAATATCGTTACGCTTGGGTGTAGCAAAAACTTAGTGGATTCTGAGGTACTTTATACCCAACTGAAAGGAAACGGGATGAATGTCAGCCACGAATCTAAAAAAGATGATTCAAATATTGTTATCGTAAATACTTGTGGATTTATTGATAATGCCAAACAAGAATCTATTGATACTATTCTCAGATACGTTGATGCGAAAGAAGCAGGTGTTATTGATAAATTATACGTAACTGGCTGCCTTTCACATCGTTATAAAGATGAATTGGAAGCTGAAATTCCTTTAGTGGATGCTTTTTTTGGAACAAATGAGTTACCAAGATTATTAAAAACATTAAAAGCGGATTATAAGCACGAACTAATTGGCGAACGCCTTTTGACGACTCCAACGCATTATGCTTACTTAAAAATTGCCGAAGGTTGCGACCGTCCTTGTTCATTTTGTGCCATTCCATTAATGCGTGGTGGACACGTTTCAAGAACGATTGAAGATTTAGTTATTGAAGCAAAATCGTTGGTAAGAAGAGGAACGAAAGAATTGATTTTGATTGCTCAAGATTTGACTTATTACGGTTTGGATATTTATAAAAAACGCAATCTCTCTGAGTTATTAGAACATTTTTCTGACATTGAAGGCTTGGATTGGATTCGTTTACAATATGCCTATCCAGCGGGTTTTCCGATGGATGTTTTAGATGTAATGAACGCAAAACCAAATATTTGTAAGTATTTAGATATGCCCTTACAAAGTGGTTCAACGGATATTTTGAAGAAAATGCGTCGTGGAATTACCCGTGAAAAAACCGAAGATTTAATCAATGCCATTCGTGATAAAGTGCCCGAAATTGCTTTGAGAACAACATTAATTGCGGGACATCCAGGTGAAACTCAAGCAGATTATGAGGAAACGTATCGCTTCGTAGAAAAAATGCGTTTTGACCGTTTGGGCGTTTTCACGTACTCACACGAAGACCAAACGCATTCCCATTCTTTCGAGGACGACGTGCCAGCGGAAGTGAAACAGGAACGTGCCGACGAAATTATGGCTTTACAACAAGATATTTCGATGGAGTTGAATCAAGCCAAAATTGGAAATACTTACAAAGTTTTGTTTGATAGAAAAGAGAATGGACATTTTGTGGGAAGAACACAATTTGATTCACCAGAGGTTGATAATGAAGTGCTTATTCCTGCTTCACAGTTTGTTCGTTTCGGAGATTTTGCCAATATTAAAATCAATAAAGCCGAGGAATTTGATTTATACGGAGACTTGGTTGTGTAAATAAAATTAATTTATTTGAGATTCAATCTTAAAATCCTTACAAAATAGTTTCTGTAAGGATTTTTCTTTTAGTGTAACTTTCTTCCGTTTTTAGTCGTTACTAATAAATATAAATCTTCAAATAAATAACTATTTAAAAAAAAGAATCATGCAAGCAAATCTCGGAATCCCTGACCCACATTTACAAGCGGTTGCCCTTGAATTAAATAAATTATTAGCCGATGAATTTGTGCTTTACGCCAAAACTCGTAATTATCACTGGAACGTGGAGGGTAGTAATTTCATGGAAATGCACAAATTATACGAAGGTCAGTATGAACAATTGGACGAAATTATTGATAATGTTGCCGAGCGTATTCGTGCTTTGGGGCATTACGCAGAAGCTCGATTAAAAGATTATACTCGTTTAACCAATTTGGAAGAACAAGAATATACTACCGAACAAAAGGCTCAATTACAGAACCTTTTAGCTGACCACGAAACGATTATTAAAGAATTAAGAAGAATGATAACGCTTTTTGCTGATGAGCACAAAGACTTGGGAAGTAGCGATTTTGTAACGGGTTTGATGCAAGAACATGAGAAAATAGCTTGGTTCATTCGCTCCTATTTGAAATAAAACTATTCTAAAAAGCCATACAAAAACAACTTTTGTATGGCTTTTTAGTTTTAAAACGTATTTTTATGCTTCCATTTTAGCAACAATTTCTTCTGAAATACCCACCGCAGAGAAACCTCCATCGTGAAAAAGATTTTGCATCGTTACCTTCTTGGTTAAATCTGAAAATAAAGTAATCACATAATCCGCACATTCGTCTGCCGAAGCATTTCCTAATGGTGACATTTGATTGGCATATTCATAAAAAGCATTGAAACCAGATATTCCAGTTCCTGCTGATGTTTTCGTTGGCGATTGTGAAACTGTATTTACTCTTGTCCCGTTTTTCTTTCCGTAAACATAGCCATAAGAACGAGCAATTGATTCTAACATCGCTTTTGCTTGTGCCATATCCGTATAATCAGGAAATGAACGTTGAGCCGCAATATATGACAAAGCAACTACTGAACCTTGTGGATTTATGGCATCCATTTTATCCGCAACTTGCAACATTTTGTGGAATGATAAAGCCGAAACATCCAAGGATTTCAAGAACCATTCGTAGTTCAAATCACCGTAAGGACGTTTTTTGCGAATATTAGCACTCATACCGATTGAGTGCAAAACGAAGTCAATTTTACCACCCAACGCATCCATCGAACCTTCATAAAGTTTCTCTAAATCCTCGACTGAAGTTGCATCAGCAGGAATAATTTTGGCTTCACATTCCTCCGCTAATTTATTAATTTCACCCATTCGCATCGCTAAAGGTGCGTTGGTAAGCGTGAAAATTGCGCCTTCTTGTTTGGCACGTTGAGCCACTTTCCAAGCGATTGAATTAGAGTCTAATGCTCCAGAGATGATTCCTCTTTTTCCTTTTAAAAGTCCGTATGACATGATTTTATTGTGGATTTTTGACGAAAGCCGTCAATTTGGTTATCAAGATTTGAACTACAAAAGTACGATGTTTTTGTAAGAAAAAAACAAAAAAATCGCTCACTGAAAATCAATGAGCCACTAATACTTAACCAAAACTACATTAATCTTTAATTATTTAATCGTAAGTGTGCCAGATTTCAGATGAAACCTTTAATTTTTAGTCTATGCAACTGTATGTGAAGATCAAACCACTCTCCCATCCAGTAGATTCACAATTCTACTACCACAAGCGGCGTTTTTTTCTGAATGCGTTACTTGTACAATTGTTACACCCTCTTGGTTCAAAGTCTTGAATAAATCCATAATTTCTTCACCTTGTTTCGAGTTTAGATTGCCCGTTGGTTCATCTGCCAAAATCAAATCGGGCTTCGTAATCACGGCTCTGGCAATGCCCACTAATTGCTGCTGTCCGCCCGATAATTGATTGGGGAAAAGGTCTTTCTTACCAACAATATTAAATCTATCCAACACATCGGCAACCAATGCTTTGCGTTCAGACGAACCCATACCGTGATACAATAAGGGCGTTTCAATATTTTCGTAAACCGTCAATTCATCAATCAAATGATAGGCTTGAAAAACGAAACCAATGTGTTTTTTATAGAGTTCAGCTCGTTGTTTCTCCTTAATATTTAGCACGTTATTCTCTAAAAATAGATACTGCCCTTCATTGGGTTCGTCCATCATACCCATCACGTGCAGGAGCGTGGACTTGCCCGAACCCGATGGTCCCATGATGGAAACAAACTCGCCTTTTTGAATTTCGAGACTCACATCACGAAGCACAAAAGCACGGTTTGCACCCGAATTATACCAGCGGAAAATATTTTTGAGTTGTAGCATGATTTAGTTATATTTTAATAATTTTATTCCGTCCGTAAACTCTTCACAGGATTAGCAATAGCAGCCTTAATTGCTTGGTAACTTACTGTTAGTAGGGCGATTAATAAAGTAAATATACCCGCTATAGCAAATATATTCCATTCAATATCAATTCGATAAGCAAAGGCTTGTAGCCACTTGTTCATAGCCCACCACGCAATTGGAAAGGCGATTACAAAAGAAAT
>JANXRS010000430.1 GCA_025356745.1 Arcicella sp. | reverse complement strand
TCATTTAGAGTAATGATTATACAACAAACTCATTATTAAGCATTTGCTGAATGTTATTAACGTATTTTCATGCAAAAATAATTCTTTTTACATTTGTTTGTATTCGATTATTCATATTTTGTAAAACAAAATTAATCTTAGGTTGTCAGAAGTATTAATATTGAAACGAAAAATTCTCTAAAACCGTTAAACTCATATCAAAAATGCTCAATTATGAATTTAAGACCTTCCGAGAAAGACAAACTTGTTGAAGCCGAAGAAAGTCGCCGTGATTTAGGTTTCGGCACGCAAGTACACAATCCCGATACTCGATTATTAAACCGTGATGGTAGTTTTAATGTTAAAAGGGATGGTGCTACTTTTTGGAGTCGGCTCAATATTTTTAACCGTTTGATGGTGTGTTCGTGGGGGCGTTTTTTCTTATTGGTTATTTCTTTTTATTTAACACTGAACTTAATTTTTGCGGGTATTTATGAATCTGTTGGGATTGAAAATCTACAAGGTGCAGACCTTACTTCGCCTCAAAGTAGATTTATGGATGCCTTCTTTTTCTCTTCGCAAACCCTTACAACGGTTGGCTACGGACGCATTGCACCCATTGGTTTTTGGGCAAGTTCTGTGGCAGCGGTTGAATCTTTAATGGGATTATTAGTTTTTGCATTAGCTACTAGTCTGCTCTACGGACGATTTTCTAAGCCAATTGCTCATATTTTATATTCTGATAAAGCCATTATTGCCCCTTATTTAGATGTAACCGCTTTCATGTTTAGGATAGTTAATGAAAGAGCAAATCAACTGATTAATTTGCAGGTGGAAGTCGTGATGTCTATTATGGAAAAACAAGCCGACAAAAGAATCATTAGAAAATATTACGGATTAAAATTAGAGCGAAACAAAGTGAATTTTTTTCCTACCAATTGGACGATTGTTCATGCCATTACCCAAGAAAGCCCCATGTTTGGACTAGGCAAAGAAGAGTTGGTAAAAGCGGATGCTGAGTTTTTGATTTTGATAAAAGCAACTGAAGATACTTTTAACCAAACTGTTCACTCACGGACTTCATATCATGCACGGGAAATGGTTTTTGGGGCAAAATTTACTTCTATGGTTATGGATACTTTAGACTCAAGGATCCCAACGTTGGATTTAACAAAGTTGTCTGATTATAAAGAAGTTCTGCTTGAAAGTGCGTATATCCCAGAAGTAAAAAAAGGGGAAAACTGAAATTGGTAAAGCTAAATTTAAAAATATTTTAACGATAAAAGAAATGAAACATTACTTTTATAGCAACTATATATTATCAGCTACCTAAATCATTAATCATTGCGACCAAATTCGATACAAAAAGGTGACACCGTAGGCTTAATAGCCTTAGCCTGCAAAGTGAATTTTGAAATCCTCAAACCTGCTATCGCATGGATGGAAAATGTTTGGGGCTTAAAAATAGCTTTGGGCGAATCCCTCACAAGTGAATATCATCAATTTGCCGGTACGGACACCATACGAGCCAATGATTTTCAAATGATGTTAGATAATCCTGAAATCAAAGCAGTTTTCTCGGCAAGAGGAGGTTATGGCAGTTCTCGTTTATTGGATTCTATTGATTTTACAGCTTTTCAAAAACAGCCAAAATGGATTATTGGATTCTCAGATATTACTGCCGTTCATTGCCATATTCATACCTTGAATATCGAAAGTCTGCACGCCACTATGCCTAAAATATTTTTGCAAGAAGGGGGGGAGAAATCTTTAGAAAATCTGAAAAAAATCCTGTTTGGGGAGGAAATTAATTATAAGATTGAACCCCACAAATTGAACCGTTTGGGAGTAGGAGAGGGGCAGTTAATTGGTGGAAATTTGGCTATTTTAACGCACATAATTGGCTCAAAATCAGACATTAGCTACGATAAAAAGATTTTATTTTTGGAAGATGTAAATGAATATTTATACAACATAGACCGCATGATGATACAATTGAAACGTAGCGGAAAATTACAAAACCTTGCAGGATTAATTGTGGGTAGTTTTTCAGATTGTCAGGATAATCAAGTACCGTTTGGAAAGACTGCTTATGAGATAATCGAAGAAGCAGTTGCAGACTATGATTTTCCCGTCTGTTATGGTTTTCCAGTTGGACATGAAGTGGATAATTGGGCAATACCTTGCGGACGTAGATTGAGTTTATCAGTGGAGGAATATGGAGTTTACTTGAAGGAAAATTTAATTCATTGACTTCCTCCAATCTCTATATCCCTTCACCGCTAAAATAATCAAAAGTAAATATAAAAGACTTGTCCCATTCAGTCCTTTGCAAATGTACATTCCCACGTAAAAAATATTTGCTCCAATCCATAACAGCCAGTTTTCAAGATACTTTCGAGCCGTCATCCATGTGGCAATGAGACTAACTGCCGTTAACCCAGCATCCAAATATGGCAAACTAGCTTCTAAATACTGATTGTGTAAATAGCCCGAAATAGTAGTAAATATTCCTAAAAAAAATAGGCAAATTAGGGCTAATTGTAAGGAAATTTTACTCACGGGAAGCATTATTTTTTCCCCTTTACTAAACTTCCATTCATAAATACCGTATAAACTTAAAAGGATAAAAACGACTTGTAATTCCGCATCAGATTTAAGGTTTGATTGCCAGAAAATTACAGCATAAATTCCCGAAGATATGATCGCCCAAAACCATCCCCAAATGTTCTGACGAGTATTTAACCAAACGCAAATTAAGGAAGCAACAATGCCCAACACTTCGAGCCAACTTTGTTGTAAATATTCAATCATTTTTGTTCTTTTATTACTTTTTTCTCCAAAGCCTCAAAATACTTACAAAACCCTTTCAAGGCACATTCACCACATTTAGGTGTACGAGCAACACACACATAACGCCCATGCAAAATGAGCCAATGATGTGCCACGGCAACAGATTCTTTAGGAATATATTTGATTAATTCTTTCTCAACGGCAAAAGGAGTTTTTGCCTTTTTTGCCACTAATCCCATGCGGTGTGAAACCCTAAAAACGTGGGTATCAACTGCCATTGCAGGTTGATTATAAATGACAGAAACTATCACATTAGCCGTTTTTCTACCCACCCCTGGAAGAGTTTGTAGGTCTTCAATATTATTGGGAACTTCCGAATTATATTCACTCACCAACCGTTTTGCCATCCCGATTAAGTGTTTTGCTTTATTATTGGGATAAGAAACTGAACGGATATAATGAAAAACCTCTTCCAATTCCGCTTTTGCCAGTGATTCTGGGTCGGGGAAACGTTCAAAAAGTGGGGGCGTAACGATGTTCACTCGTTTGTCGGTGCATTGGGCGGATAAAGAAACTGCCACCAATAATTCATAGGGCGTTCGATAAGCTAATTCTGTTTCTGCAATCGGGAAATTTTCAGTAAAATATCCTATCAGTTGTTTGTAACGGTCTTTTTTAAGCATTATTTTCAGTAAAACGCATCTTCAAAATGCGTAATTTCAAAATCTTGTTCGGTTTTAAAAATGATTGAAACAATATCAAAACGGATTTGTTGTTGCCAATTAGTGGTGTAAATAAAATTTCCTGCGGCTTTGGTTACGAGTTTTATTTTGTTTTTAGTAACACTAATTTCAGGATTGCCAAATTTAGTGTTTGTTAATGATTTTACTTCCACGAACACGATGAAAATCCCTTTTTTTACAATTAAATCTATCTCGGCACGACCATATCGATAGTTTCTGGCGATGATTTCATAGCCTTTTTCTTCCAAAAAAATACCCGCTAAGATTTCGGCTTTTTTGCCCGTTTCGAGATGTTTTGCCATTGATTGGATATTGGATGCGTCCGATGCTTCGGTTTGGTGGTTGATTTTTGTAAATGTAAATTGTACTTTTTAATCTTCAAAATAATAAGCTATTTTTAATGAAGATTGTTTGAAGATACAGATTATTGATTTGTTCTACGAAGAAATGGTGATTTATTGGTAAAAGTAGTAGTAAAATTACTCATGGTATGACTCATTACACAAACTATTTACAATAAACGTTTACTTATCATTGATGTCATTAGGTCTGTCCTGCTTCCGTAAACTGAATACAAAATTTCTTACTTCAATAAAAATTTATTTATCATTTCTCCCTCTTTTAATTAATGATATGGCTGTGTTGCTCCGTAAATGGCAACTCCTATTGAAATAGCACCAAATTATATGGCTAACCTTGCGGTGGTGCAATAAAAAGACTTGCTAACCTTTATCCAAGGAGGGATGGACGTATTTTGAACAACAAAAGTATTAACAGAAAAGCAACTAATAATTCTACTAAAATAACCGTACCAACAAAGATTCTATTTTTATAAAACCTGAGTTATTTTTTTCATTAACTGGATATTTCTCGCCGTTATCAGCGTCCCCACTGATAACTTTTTAACGTTTTACTAATTCATTCAATAAATTTCGCCCTTTTTGCTCGTCGTCAATAATAATGGTTTTTAAGGTATCCATGGTTTGCAGAAAATAGTGAAACCAAATGTACGATTATGTTTAGAATAGCTATGAACCGTATAATAATATTTGTGGAGTTTGCTTAAACAATCAGAAAGAGGTCGTTGAAATTTAATCAACGACCTCTTTTTGATTGTTTTTTGTTTCATAATACTTCTTCTCAGTTAGTTGACGCATCTTTGCTGGTCAGGAGACGCAGCCAAGGGACAGAGTAATTTTTTACCTACCAAGGAGACAGATAGAGAAAAGATGAAGGTGGTTTTCTATGTGTGGGGTCAGAAATATACCCCAACTCCCAAATATATTCGAGATTCTAAAAAATCTTTTTCAATATCTTTGTTGGGATGATAACTTGCTTTAATTCCTGTCAATATACTATATACAAAACGTTTTTTAATACTGCCCCAAAGCGATAAATTTAATGATACTCCAACATTTGTCTTAATTATGGACTCATTGATATTTTGTATATGATAGTTCCTTAAAAATAAACCAAAAGATAAATCAAAGATATTTTTCCGTAATGGGAATATGTCAGATGTTAACAAATAATTTCTAATTCCAAACTCGTAAGATTTTTTAATATTTAGAGAATCTGTATTCATTAATGTATTACTTCCAAAAATAGATGCGTAAATATCAAATTCTTTGAATATTCTACCTGAAATAGAATATTCGGATTCAGTAAATTTTTTACCTAAAATATTAGAAAAATTATACAGATAGCTAAATGAAAAAATCCCTACCTGCACTTTATTAATATTAATATCATTTGATTTATAAATTATTCCATTGTCATAATAATTCACTCGATATCGCCCTTCTGATTCTTTAAAATGAGAGAAGCTCAAATTTATGCGATTACCATTAACTTTAAATTGCTCATATTTTACTTTTATACTATCGGTTTTAGAATCAATTGCTTTTTTAAAACGATAATTAAAAATATTTAGAGTGTCAAATGATAAACTAACTGTTGAAAATCTCAATCTATTTACATCTACTTTTTCAGGATTATCAGTATAAATATCTATTGAATTATCATTATAAACATCATCCAATTGTAATTTTAAAAACGATTTTAAATCAAAAATGACAAATTCTCTATCTTTTGGCGGAACATAGAAGACTTTTTCTTTTGATGGACATAATATTATAGTATCTCTACTTTCAGAAATACCATCACTAACAGTAAGCTCTACTTTTGAGGTTTTTTCTGAAAAAAATGTTAAAGTACATTGTCCTTTAATAGCACTAAATTGAAAATCAGATGTCAGTAAAACCTCTTTGTCATTGATAATTTTCCAAGAATAAGATAAAAGGTCTTTGGGTGTATCTAAATCAGATGATTTAAATGAAGATAATTGAATCGTTTTATTTAGTGGGACATAATATTTCGCTGTTTCTCTTATTATTTTTACTTCAAAAGAATTTTGAGATAACTCGTTTTTAATATTCTCATTAGAATTGTTAAGTAATGCATATAACTGTTCTAATGTCATTTTATCTATTTTGTTAATTTCTTCCTTCATTCGTTTCTTATTCACTTCAATTTGTTTCTGCAATTCATCAATTTCTTTTTTCGATTTTAGAATTGATTCGTCTAAATTATAAGATGAAATTTTCTTTTTTCTGTTTTCATATTTTCAATCATGTGTTCTCTATCCAAGTATTTTGTGTATGGCTGATAGCCAACCACATCAATAATAGCAATCGGTTTTGCATTAGATTTGGGAAAGATAGCTTTTACTGCATCCTCAATTTTCTTATTATAATTATCATTTTGAATATCAATGAAAGTATTGAAAGTCGATATTGGCTCTGCTGTATTTATGGTTGGAAAACTTGTTGATGTAATCTTGTAAAGAAAGAATTGATATTCGAGAAGATTGTTTAGTATATTAATTTTGACTTGTAAAAATAGATCATTTTTTTTAATTAAATCTACAATGGAATTTTGAACTCGTTTCATTGAGTCGGTTAGTGCTATATTTAGCCCAGAGTGGTATTTTACAGCATTATTTAAGATTTTCTCATTTGCAATATTTGATGTAATCCGATTGAGATTAGTTACTTTGTTAAAAATTTTATTGTCTTTACTGAGGTACTTAATTTCAGATAATTTTTTCTCAATCAAGGGCATTAAGTAGTCTTCTTTTTCTGCATATATAAGTATTTTCTGTTCTTCATTTTGAGCAAGACAGATATTAGTGTAAAAAAGTATAATTGTAATAGAGGCTATTTTTTTAAACATAGTTCAATCTCATTTATTATTAAATTAGGGTTTGAATTGACTTGATTATAAATTTGAGAATTGATTTCTTTTTCAACAAAACTAAAATCGTTCCCGCTACTTAGTGTTCTTTCTAACTTTATATTATCAACAATACCGCAAATATGCCCATTTACTTTTACTGTTATATTACCTCCATGATATACAAATAAGGTTTTATCTTCATTAACAGGAAGTATATCACCAGAATACCCCAACGATATTTTGTAATAGCCATTGTTTAAAACATATTTCAATCGTAGTCTTTTCTCTAAATTAGTAATAAGGTTTTCATTTACAAGATTCGTAATTGAATATGTATTTTCGGATAGATTAACGTTTTTTTTTGTTTGATTTTTTACCACAAAAGTAATTTCTTTTCGAGGTAAGATTATCGGAATAGTGCCAAAATCTAACACACAATTTTCAATTGGATATTTATCTTCATCATTAAGATTGAAATCCTGAGTGCTGTGAATTTTAGAGTTGGGTAATACAATTTGAAATGAAATTATTTTATTCTTAGGTAATTTAACACCTCTGATTGTAAATACTCCTTGATTAATCGTTAAATCAGGATCAAGTGTTGAGTTTTCAAGGCTAATTTGTTGAGCATTTATAGGCTCTTTCGTTTTAAAATCAATAATTTTACCTGTAATAGAAATGCTTTCACATTGTTTTTCCACACTCTTTCAGGTTGAACGCATTTAAAAATGCAATTTTGAGTTTAAAATCAATGAATAGTACAATTTTATAACTGTAATTTTGCCAGAAATAATAAATTGATGAAAATTTGAATCTGGTTTTAGGTTTATGTTAACATAAATACTT
>JANXRS010000407.1 GCA_025356745.1 Arcicella sp. | reverse complement strand
AGTTATCCATTGGATGGTTCAACAAATTATCCCGCAGGAACAACTTATTCTCGTTTAGCCAATCCAAATATTCAATGGGAGGTTTCCACACAAACCAATATTGGACTCGATTTTGGGTTCTTCAAGGGAGCTTTAACGGGTTCAATTGATGTCTTCAATAAAGTGTCAAATAATATTTTATTGGAAGTAATTCCTGCCGACCCAGTGCAACCAGCGGGTACTTTTTGGACGAATGTAAAGGACATGACAATTACGAACAAAGGTTTAGAATTAGACTTGAGTTATCGTCATAAAGCAGGCAATGGATTGAGTTATGAAATTGGCGGAAATGCTACTTTTATTAGTAATGTGGTTAATAATTCACCTTATTCTGTTATTCCTTCGGGCAGTGCATCGGGTTCTGGGTTAACTTCTGCAACCATTAATGGATACCTAAACGGTCAGCCAATTGGTACCTTTTTCTTAAAAGAATTTACTGGTTTTGATGATAAAGGCGTAAGTACTTTCAGGGATGTTGATGGCGATGGGATAATAACTGATAAAGATAGAATTGCCGCAGGAAGTGCGTTGCCAACGAGTCAGTATAATCTTTATGGAAATATTGGCTTTAAGGGTTTTGATTTATCGGTAAATTTTAATGCTGTGAATGGCAATAAAATTTATGATAATACGGCAAATTCAAACTTTTATAAATTGAGATTATCAAAAGGGATTAATACGACCCCAGAAGCAGTTGAATCTCCAAATGAATCAACCAATAATTCAGCTCCTGTTTCAACCCGATACCTCAAAGATGCGTCATTTATAAGACTTAATAATTTAACGTTAGGATATAATTTTAACACAAAATCGTTAAAAATCAATCGATGGATTTCAGCATTGAGATTATCGGTAACGGGACAAAATTTATTCATTATAACCAAATATAACGGTTACGACCCCGAGGTAAATACCGATAGAACAATCAACGGAGTTTCTTCGTATGGTATTGATTATTTGAGTTATCCAAAAGCTAAAACATTAGTATTTGGCTTAAACATTTCGTTTTAAATTTAAAATCATGAAAAAGAAAATATATTTATTGATGATGCTTTGTGGTATCTCTTTTATTGAAAGTTGTACCAAACTAGAAGAGCAAATTTTGGATGAAACAACGAGAACAATTCTCAATCAAAAACAAGCAGCTGATGGGATTATTGCCCCTGTTTATGCTCGTTTACCCGATTTATTTAGTCATACTGTCCTTTTTGCCGCTCAAGAAATTTCAACTGATGAAGCTATTTTGCCCTACCGAGGTGGAACAGATTGGGGTGATAATGGAATTTATATTGCTATGCACCAACACACGTATCAAAGTACTGACCCCAATTTGAGAAATGTTTGGCTGTTAATTCAGCAAGGAATGTCGAGGGCGATAACGGCAATGAATACTTTGCCCACAAATACTGACCCAAGTGCTAAAACTTATTTAGCCGAAGCAAGAGGAATGAGAGCTTATTATTCAATGCTGACTTTGGATTTATTTGGATTGGTTTTCGTAAAAGAAAACGTGGGTGAAACCTCAACAATAATTCGAGGTGAAGAGGCTTTTCAGTATGTGAAAAATGAATTTTTAGCCGTTGAACCAAATTTAGATAATGCCGTTGGACCTGGTCGTTTGACAAAATCTGCCGTTTGGGGATTATTAGCTCGTTTATATCTAAATGCTGGAGTTTACCGTGATATTTATGCCGATAAGGTCAATTTCAAATCAGAAGATATGAATAAGGCGATTGAATATTGCGATAAAATAATTAACGGTGGACAATTCCAATTATCGAAAGATTATTTCTCTATTTTTGGCTCCGATAATCATTCGAATAAGGAATTAATTTTTGCTATTGATCAACGGGCAGAATTAAATGGACACAATCGTTTAGCCTATTTTTCTTTATCAGGCGACCAATTTCCACTAACAGAATTTCCAGTTGCTAATGGTACAGATGGCCCTGCCATAACATCAGATTTCTACAGAACTTGGGTGAATGAATACGCTCCCAAAGATCCCGCAAATGCTGATCCACGTTTTTACAAGCAAAACATGAGTATCTATTCTAATCCATCTGATTCATGCCTTTCTGCTACGGATTATAACATTAACCGTGGAATTCTGAGAGGACAACAATACGGATTAATTAGAAGAAATGGTGTTTTCTTGAAGTGTAAAGATGGTAAAAACTTTAAGGTTGGCAAACTGTTTAATGATTCAAGAAACAAGCCAACACTACCCGTAGATTTCACTGAGCAAGTCGATTTCACCACGGCTGGAAGTAATTACTCAACGGGTTACAGAGTTGAGAAATATGAATTTAGCAAGAAATCTGCTAGTGGTAGAAATTTGGGGGAAGCTGATATCGTAATTCTCCGTTTGGCAGATATTTATATGATGCGTGCCGAAGCAAAAATGCGTAAAAGTAACGATGTTTCCAGTGCCTTGGCAGATGTAAACTTGGTAAGAGCATCAAGAACAAATCCAGCTCCCATGTTAAAGGAAATGAGTTTGGATATTTTATTTAAAGAGCGAGGATTTGAGTTTTATTGGGAACACCAAAGAAGAACTGATATGATTCGTTTTGGAAAATATGAAGGAACTTGGACAGAAAAAAATAATACGGATAAATTCAAAAGAATCTTTCCAATTCCACAAACTGCCGTTGATGGAGCTTCAAATTTGCCTGGCTATTTGAAACAAAATCAGAGTTATTAATTTATGGAATAGCAATACAGGCAGGCAATTCCATTGGGGGTTAAACCCTGCCTGTATTAGTTAATTAGGTTTATTATTGATTAATTTTAGAGTAAATATAAACATACCCACTCAAGCTATGAAAAAAGAAATCCTTCCTTTTTATATTATCCTATCATTTGTGATTTTCAATTTTCTTAGTTGCAAAACTATTCCAAAAGATAACAATATCTCTTCGAGTAAAAAATCAACAATAAATTACGATAACGCTACCCTTTTTTCTGAAACCTCTCCATATTTAATGCCCTATAACCGAATTATTGACGGTGCAGGAAAATCAGTAAATTATGGTAATCCAGATTTTGAAAACCATAGTTTAGATTTAGTCAAAATTCCCAACAGTGATTTAATTGCAGTAGAAGACAGATACGGAATTGCCATTTTTAATACAAAAACGCAAGGATTACTTAACCGTTGGACGTATAGCCAAGTGCCAGATTATAAGAATCTTATGAGTTCTTTTTCGGGAATTAAAACGATTGTTTTCAAAGATTCTACCTATATTTTTTGGGGAACTGGAGGCAGAGAAAAATCTACTTCTTATGTAATGCAAGCACTTTGGGACGGTAAACAAATAAAGTTAATTAGAGCATTTCCGTTCAAAGCAATTGCTCCTGCAACAGTTTCTTTACCGAACGAGGTCGCTATCAGAGAGGAAAATAATGAGCTTTTTTTATATACCGTTTTGAATGGAAATAATCAGTTGGTGAAATCAAAAGTCATTAATCAAGAAGTCGTTTGGACAGCTCCAACGGGTGTTGCTCCCTACGGATTGAGTTTGGTGGATGATAAAATTTTTGTAACTAATTGGGCTGGTCCAAAAACGAACGATACCGATGGACTCGAAACCGCAGGTGTGCCTTGGGGAAGTGCTTATGTAAATCCCAAAACGGGAGCAATGTCGAGGGGAACGGTTTCCGTTTTTGAAGAAAAGACGGGTAAAATTATCAAAGAAATCGAAGTTGGCTTACATCCCAATGCAATTATTACGAGTAGCGATAAACAAAAAATTTACGTAGCCAATGGTAACAGTGATAATATTTCGGTAATTGATACCAAAAAATTAGCCGTAATTGATTCAATTTTTGTTGGACTTTTCAATGACCATCCAGACTTAATTGGAAGCACTCCAAATGCCTTAGCTTTGAATAAGACAGGCAATATTTTATACGTTGCCAATGGTTTAGATAATGCGATTGCTATTATTGAATTAAACAAAAATACTGATAATCAGTCAGTTAATAAGAATGTTATAAAAGGATTTATTCCTACTCAAGCATATCCTTCTGGGATTGTTATTGATGAAAATGAATTATATATTACAAATCTCGAAGCCATTGGGGCAAGGGCTGAACATGAAGTAAAGGAGAATGCAAAAGCTAAGAAAGCCTATAATTCTCATAAACAGTTAGCTTC
>JANXRS010000325.1 GCA_025356745.1 Arcicella sp. | reverse complement strand
AACCAGATTCAAATTTTCATCAATTTATTATTTCTGGCAAAATTACAGTTATAAAATTGTACTATTCATTGATTTTAAACTCAAAATTGCATTTTTAAATGCGTTCAACCTGATTAATAAACGAATTTTCATTACAACCTCCAATTATTGTATTACATAACCAATTTGCTCATCTTCATCTTCAAATTCTAACTCAGCATCTTTTTCCCAGATTTCCATTTCACAAGGCTTGCAGTTAAACTTAAGTTTGTACTCATTCTCTCCGTGTTTTAACGTTAGTGGCTCTACCAGTTTTTCACCCATCGTTTCCCGTTGAAATCTGGCACACTTACCTAATTCATATTTAACACAATATTTGGTTGTCATTACTCGTGCTTTCCCCGGATCCCATTGCAATTCAAATGCCTTTTCAATTTCGGTTACACCGTGTCTTTTATAAAAAGCTCTTGCCATTTTATTAGAAACATTGAACGTATAATCAAGCGTCGTTACAGGATACGGGTGGTCAGTTTTAGTAATTTGAAAAGTTTCTCGATGGTATTCTTTTATCCGAATGTCAACGAGTTGCTCCAATACCTCTCTTCTAATTTCATTCACCTTTGAGATAGGCAAAAACCAATTATTCGAAAAATCTATTTCAATATTATTTACAACAAAAGGCGTATTACCCGTTTTTGTGAGATTCTTTCTAATATTTGGGATTACTGATTCCTGACTTTTTGCCAACTCTTTGGTTGTTTCGAAAGTTCCAACACTTTGATGTCCATCTTCATCGACTGCCAATAATTGAAAACCATTTTCTATTTCAGTAAATTGTAAGGTTACATCAATTTTACGAACCGCACTATTTTCCTTTTCAACCATTTTATTAAATTCAGCATCTGAATTTCTATACATGATTGTTCCTACTGCAAGAGACTTAAAGGTATTTGGCACTACCAAATTATTGACAATGATATTTACTTGGGTGCCATCGGGTTCTCCATTTTCATTAACAAAAAATAGACCGTCACCATTATTTAATTTTTCGTAATTTTCAATGACGTAGCCATTCGCTTTAATTTCCAGTAATTTACCAATCAATTGTCCTTGCGACTTCGGACTTTCCCAAGAACCAATTTTTTCTTTGCGTTTATTCACAAAATAATCGGTGTATCCCCGATTAAAACTTCTATCCATTTCTGGCTCGAAATTGTAGAATGTTCTACCCGAAGAAGCCTTTTCAAACTTATCAGTATTATTTTCCAAGAACGAATCCAATTTTTTCCGTAAATAAGAAGTATTGTTTTTTACATAAACAATATCCTTCAAACGTCCTTCAATTTTAAAGGATGTAACACCCGCTTCAATTAAATTAGGTAATTGATCACTCAAATCTAAATCTTTAATCGACAATAAATGACTATTGGCGATTAAGGTTTTCCCCGTACCATCAATTAGCTGATAAGGCAAACGGCAGTTTTGGGCACACGAACCTCTGTTGGCACTCCGCTCGCCGTTGGCAACACTCATGTAGCAATTACCACTAAATGAAACGCACAAAGCCCCAGAAACAAAGAATTCTAATTCCACATCGGTGGCTTCACTGATTTCTCTAACTTGGTCTAAATTCAATTCTCTCGCCAAAACAACCCGTTTCATCCCCGCATCTTTCAAGAATTTAACGTGTTTCGGGTCTCTGTTATTAGCTTGCGTACTGGCATGAATTACGATTGGCGGTAAATCCATTTCCATAATTGCCATATCTTGGACAATCAGGGCATCAACGCCAATATCATATAATTGATAGATTAGTTTTTTACATAAATCCAATTCATTATCATACAGAATGGTATTAATAACGACAAAAA
This sequence comes from Arcicella sp., assembly GCA_025356745.1. Lineage (GTDB taxonomy): Bacteria > Bacteroidota > Bacteroidia > Cytophagales > Spirosomataceae > Arcicella. The sequence goes on along the minus strand of JANXRS010000325.1, from coordinate 387 downwards.
CCTGAGCCTTAAAAAGATGGGCATATTTTACCATTTCGGCAATATCCTCCAAAGAATTCGTAGCATTTGACCTCGCTCCAAACTGTGGAGCACCAATATATACAGCATCTGCACCCGCATTAATAGCAGCCATCCCTTGAAAAAGGTTTTTGGCAGGGGCAAGAATTTCAATTTTCTTTTTCATTTGATGATTAAATTGTAATAAGGTGCAAAATTACGAAATTGTTGAGAGAAAATTGGAGTGTGGGTGAAATTAGGGTTGGGTTTTAAAACTGTTAGATTGAATTTTTAATGAAATAAATTTGCGAATCATGTGTATATTTTTCCTTTATATTTTTTAAACTAATCTTTTACAAACTTAATACAAATGATTCGCAAATTTATTTC
>JANXRS010000373.1 GCA_025356745.1 Arcicella sp. | reverse complement strand
GACAACTTTTGGACGAGAAGGCAAGTTAGACAAACTTACTCCAATCAGACAAGGGGGAAGAGTAATCTCTTCCTCTTTGCTGATAAAATATAGTCTAATCAACCATTCTCAAAGTTGCATTTAACAATTGAATTCAAGATAGTTTTCTTACGGTTACTTTATTTTAATATCTACCATTACTTCCACTCTTAGCAGAAGCATTATAATATTTCATCGCTTCTCCCATTCTGCTTTTAATATCAGATATACGTTGAGCATCAGATGGGTGTGTTGAAAGGAAAAGAGGAGGTTTTGAACCATTACCCGCTTTTGCAGCCATTCTACCCCAAAAATTAACCGCTTCATTTGGATTATAACCTGCCATTGACATAAAAATTAATCCTAAATGGTCAGCTTCCGATTCTTGATAACGTCCATGAGCCAACATACCTAATTGAACTCCAACGGGTGCAGCTACACCAAATACGGTATTCCAAAGATTTTGCGTTGCGTTAGGTTTATCCTTCATAGCAATACCTAAACCTACTTGCCCAGCTACTAAAAGCCCTTGTGCTAACATTCCCTCACTCATTCGTTCTGCTCCATGTTTAGCAATGGCATGTGAAACTTCATGACCCATTACAACGGCAAGACCAGTTTCACTTTGAGTAATGGGTAGAATACCCGTATAAACAACCATTTTTCCACCAGGCATACACCAAGCATTTACTTGATTGCTCTGTACCAATTCTGTTTGCCATTGATAGCCATCCAAATATTCCGTTTTCCCGATACTAGTGAAATAGCTTTGTGCAGCTTTGGCAATTTTATCACCAACCCGTTTAACCATAGCAGCTTGTTGCGAATTAGCAGGAACCACCGTACTTGTATCTAAAAATTGCTTATAGCTTGTGAAAGCCATAGCATTCATTTCTGAATCAGAAACTAATAATAATTGGTTTCGGTTAGATAGAGGTACTTTTGAACAAGCCCAGATAGTAATAAGGAGAAATGCTCCGTAAAAAATGATTCTTTTCATTTCAGTATTTGTTAAAAGTATTTATTGTAAATTACTTAATGCTACCTTAAAAAAAGTGTGCCAACAGAAAGATAATTAACATTGAGACGTAAAAATCATGAAAAGGTTCTACATTATTGCAATTTCAGGGTAATTTTGTCTAAAATACATTTTAGTATCTTATAATATCCTTAAAACGAACAAATATGAAAATCTTGTGCATTGGGCGAAATTATGCTGACCATATTTCAGAATTAAACAATGAAAGACCTTCTGAACCCGTTATTTTTTTAAAGCCTGATACCGCTATATTAAAAGATAATGAACCTTTCTACCATCCAGATTTTTCAAACGACATTCACCATGAGGTTGAGATTGTATTGAAAATTAATAAAGTAGGAAAAAATATTGACGCAAAATTTGCTCATAAATATTATGATGAAATAGGTATTGGTATTGATTTTACTGCAAGAGATTTACAATCAAAATTAAAAGAAAAAGGCTTACCTTGGGAAAAAGCAAAAGCATTTAATGACTCCGCTCCTATTTCTGGATTTGTTTCAAAATTGCAATTTGATGATTTACAACACCTTAACTTTCATTTACAAGTTAATGAAAACATTGTGCAGAAAGGAAATACTGAAATGATGCTCTGGAATTTTGATGAAATTATTGCGGAAATTTCTAAATATTTTACGTTAAAAACGGGGGATTTAATCTTTACGGGTACACCTGCTGGAGTTGGAAAAGTGATGATAGGAGATAGACTGACTGCTTTCATTGAAGGGAAAGAGATGATGTCGTTTGAGGTAAAGTAAACTGTAAATAAAATTGAAATTGAAAAAATCATTAATAACTATATTCATAAGCCTAATTTTCCTGAATATTCAGGCTCAGAAAACACAATTATCCTATCCTAAAGGTTATTTTTTATTTCCAATTAATCCAAATCAACAAAATTTTTTGGCGGGTGGTATGGGCGATTTACGTTCCGACCATTTTCATGCAGGAATTGATATAAAAACCCAAGGTCGTGAAGGATTACCAGTTTACGCAACGGGCGATGGATATATTTCAGAAGTACGTGTACAAACAAATGGATACGGAAATGTGATTTTTATTACGCATCCAAATGGCTTTGTTTCGGTTTATGGGCATTTAAAAACTTTTGGAGAACCTTTGGCGAGTTATATTAAAAAGAAACGGATTGAAAGTCAAACTTTTGAAATAAAATTGCTTTTACAACCTAATGAATTTAAAGTTTCCAGAGGACAAATCATTGGACTTTCGGGTAATACTGGAGGCTCAGCAGGACCACATCTTCATTTTGAAATTCGAGATACTCATAATAATATTTTAAATCCTTTGAATTTTGGTTTTAAAGAAATTCAAGATTCTGTTCCTCCTATTTTTCAACAATTAATTATTAAAACGTTAACAACAGATTCTCGTATAAATGGAGAATTTGGTAAACGACTATACTATCCTGTAAAAATATCGAAAAGCACATATTCTCTGAATCAAAACATCACTGCTAACGGTGAAATAGGGCTTGAGATGCTATCAGTAGATAAAATGAATGGTACAAATAATTCAAATGGAATAACTTGCACGGAATTATTTATTGATGGCAAAGAGGTTTATTATTCACATCTGGAGCAACTTCCCAATGAAGTATCGCACGATATTAATATTCATAATGACTACGGGATAGAACAAATAAGCGGTTTAAGATTTCAAAAACTCTTTCAAGATGATGGAAACAATGAATTACCCATTTATAAACCTTCTATTTCCAGAGGAAAACTTTCTATTGAAGATGGCAAATCACATCAAATTACCATTAAAATTTGGGATGCCTACGAGAATGGCAGTACGATAAATTTCACTATTAAAGGAGAGAAAAGTGAAAGCCCACAAACCGTTAGTCCCAGTTCTTTTCCTGTACTCATTAATCAATCTATTGAGGATAATACGCTTGTCATTAAAGGTCGTAACCTAAAGACAATCAATTCAATAGCAAGTCTTAAATTTGCCAAATCTTCAATTGATTTACTCATTAGTTACGTAAAAAACAATGAAGCAGTGTATCTTTGGGACTTGAAAAAGGGTTTGCCAGATTCTGTAATCATTGACGGTTTAGCGAAAGCAACTAATTTGAGAAAAATGATTATTCCAAATCACCAAAATTCTTATGATTCGGATAAAATGGAAGTAAATTTTGGGGAACGTTCTTTATATGACACCCTTTATTTACAGACTGAATTAAATAGAAATATCTTTAAAATTGGAGAAAATACAACGCCTTTGAAGGGAAAAATTTCTGTTAAAGTAAATACCGATTTTCAAATAGCCGTACCAGATAAAACATCGGTATATTATCGCTTCAAAAATATTAAGAGTTACTTAAAAACTACTTGGAACGACAATCAAGCACAATTTGAAACCAGAAGATTGGGGAATTATGAAATTTTAACGGATACTATTCCACCGAAAGCTGTAATTGTTCGTAAAAATTCCGACGAATTTTCGATGCGAATCGGGGATAATTTATCAGGAGTAAAGAGTTTTAAAGCTTTTGTTAATAACGAATTTGTATTGACAGATTATGATGCAAAACAAGCTAAATTATGGTCGATTAAATCAGATTCTACTCAAAAATTTTATGGAGATTTGCGAGTAGAATTAGAAGATAACCAAGGGAATAGAATCAGCTTTGAAACAAAAATTGATAGTATAAAAATTGTCCCGCCAATAGTTAACAAAAAGGCTAAACAAACGAAGAATGAATTTAAAAATAGGCGAAAAAGCTCCGCAGTTCGAGCAAAAGAATCAAAACGGAAACATCGTTAAACTTGCTGATTTTGCAGGAAAGAAAGTAGTTTTATATTTTTATCCGAAAGATGATACTCCAGGTTGCACCGCACAAGCCTGCAATTTAAACGAAAACTTATCGGCTATGAACGCCAAAGGTTTTGAAATCATTGGCGTTAGCGTTGATGGAGAAAAGGCTCATCAGAAATTTATCAAAAAATATGATTTAAAATTCACATTACTTTCAGACGAAGACCATCAAATGGTAGAAGCTTATGGCGTTTGGATTGAAAAATCAATGTATGGTAAAACGTATATGGGCACGGCAAGGACGACTTTCTTGATTGATGAACAAGGAATTATTACAGATATAATTTCAAAAGTAGATACGAAAAACCACACAGAGCAGATTTTAGGGTAAAATAACAGATTCTTAATAATCAATTATATATAATGCAAATTACTGAATTACAAAGCGTTGCGTCACAAGTTAGACGTGACATTGTCAGACAAGTACACGCTTGTCAGTCTGGTCACCCAGGTGGATCATTGGGTTGTGCCGATTTATTAGTAGGTCTTTATTTCGACCAAATGAACCTCAAATCTAATGATGATGGAACAAAGCCTTTCGATATGAATGGTATTGGAGAAGATCTTTTCTTCTTGTCAAATGGTCACATTTCACCCGTTTTTTATTCGGTTTTGGCTCGTGCTGGTTATTATCAACCTGCTGAATTAGCAACTTTTCGCAAGTTAAATTCACGCTTACAAGGACACCCAACCACCCACGAACATCTTGAAGGGATTCGTATTGCTTCGGGTTCTTTGGGTCAAGGAATGTCGGTGGCAATTGGTGCTGCACAAGCCAAAAAATTGAACGGAGATAAATCAATGGTTTTCGTATTGATGGGTGATGGCGAGCAAAATGAAGGTCAAGTTTGGGAGGCTGCAATGTATGCACCGCACCATAAAGTTGATAATTTAGTAGCAATTATTGACTTTAACGGTCAGCAAATTGATGGACCAACCGATAAAGTGATGAACAATCGTGATTTAGGAGCAAAATATGCCGCTTTCGGTTGGAATATTATGAAAATGAATGGCAACGACATGGCCGACGTTGTAAAAGTTTTAGCCGAAGCTCGTACATTTTCTGGAAGTGGACAACCAACCATGATTATTATGACCACAGAAATGGGTGCTGGCGTAGATTTTATGATGGGTTCGCACAAATGGCATGGTGTTGCTCCGAATGATGAGCAATTGGCAGCAGCATTGGCACAATTACCTGAGACTTTGGGAGATTATTAGTTCCAAAATAAAAATATAGAATCTTGAAAATCAAAAAGTTACATATCAAAAACTTTAAATCTATTGCAGATTTAGAAATTATTGAACCCAATCCATTTACGGTCTTTGTTGGACCAAATGGTTCGGGGAAAAGTAATATTTTTGAGGCGTTGGAATTTTACTTAAAATATAAGAATAGTGATAATTCAATAAGACTATTTGGAGGAGAAACAAGTATTACAAATGCAAATCATAATTCAGAAACACGAATTTTTAAATTCATCACTGAACAGTGGGAGTTAAATGAAAATTCATTTGAATTCAAAAAAGCGATGTTAGAGTATAATCAATTTACTGAGGATATCAATAGAGACGATGACGAAATTTCCGTCAAAACTGTTATTAAATGGCCAGAATCAGTGAAAAAAGATTATGATCAAAGAAGATTTTATGAACGACAATTCTCACGATTATTCATAGGTAATAAGGATAAACAAAAAGTTAATTATCATGACAATCTAAACCTTTCTTTTTCAACCGATAATCTCGAAAAAGTTTTAAAAAGAATTTTAAAAAACGAAGGAGATAAAGAGGAAATCTTGGATTGGTTAAGATTATTTATTCCAGAATTTGAAGATATTTTCATTGAATCTTCTGAATTGAGTAGAACTGATACTTTAATTGTTAAAGAAAAATACTCATCAAAGTATTTTACCAAAGAATTATTATCAGACGGAACTTACAATATTCTCGCACTTTTAACAGCCGTTTTTCAATCTGATGAACCCCAATTTTTGTGCATTGAAGAACCTGAAAATGGACTTACTCCCGATGTCATAAAAGAAATGGTTACACTTTTTAGAAATGCTTGTGAAGAAAAAGGTCATTATATTTGGTTGAATACACATTCTCAGTCTTTGGTTTCACAATTAACTTCTGATGAAATAATTACGGTTAATAAAATCAAAGGAGAAACTAAAATTAAACAATTTAAGGGAAAAGATTTTCATGGATTACGAATGGACGAAGCATGGCTAACCAATACTCTTGGAGGTGGGTTACCGTGGTAAATATTGGTTTTATTTGTGAAGGTTACACTGAATTATTTATTTTAGAATCAGATAGTTTTAAGAGTATTTTAAATTCGTTAAAACTTAAATCTATTGGTGTAATTAATGTCATGGGTAATGGAAATCTATTACCCCATAATATTAAAATTCATCAAGAAAACCTTTTTGAAAAAGGAGCATCATTGATTTTTGTATTGACTGACCTTGATGAAGACCACTGTATTACTAAAACTCGTTTAAGAATAACAGAGTCTGAAAATCAAATTATTATAGTTGCTGTCAAGCAAATAGAATCTTGGTTTTTAGCTGATGCTTCAACTATGAGTCTAATTTTTAAAAGTGATTATTCATTTGAAAATCCTGAAAATGAGGATGTTCCTATTGAAACCATTAGAAAAATTTATTTCGATAAATTTAAAAGAGGCTTAATTGGTAGAGATGAAAAGAAAAAATTGGCTAAAAAAATGCTTAGTTTAGGTTTCTCCATCCAAAATGCCGCCAATCATCCAAATTGCCCAAGTGCAAATTATTTTTTAACCAAATTAA
>JANXRS010000371.1 GCA_025356745.1 Arcicella sp. | reverse complement strand
ATTCATTATCAATAAATTGTAATTCCAAAACATACTCTCAGTTATTTTTCACGATTTTTTAATTAAAAACTCATTGAAATCTTTGAATTTATCATAAATAACCGACCTATCCAGAAAATTAACACCTTCTATTTTAAATTTCTCGACTGCCTTAACGCCTTGCGAATCCCTATCCAAGAAAGTGTGTACTATTTCAGCGTTTTTTAGCCGTTCTTTGGCTTGTGGTAACAATGATAAGGAATTAAGCACAATAACAGTATTTAAAGGCTTAGACGTACCAAAAAATGACAATGCAGAAAGAAAATCAAAGAATCCTTCAAATAAGTAAACGCCTTTACTCTCAGAAACTTCAAAGGTTGTTATTCCTTTGGGAGTAGTGCAACCTTTGAAATATTCGTTTCTAAGTTCAAACCCTCCTTTGTCGTTTCCAAACCCTAATGAAAAGTACCGTTTTCCATTATTTAAGTAATGTACCTCATTCAGAAATGTAAAGGCTATGTGAAACGGTATTTTACGACTTTCACAATACGCAATCAATGAATTTGATTGCAAAGGTTTAATCGTCTCAATGGTTATGGTATTCTTTGGATTAATTACTTCATTTCCGCAAAAAGAAAAGGGATTTTGAGGAAATAAATTAACAAAACCATTGCCAATTTTTTCCAAGTGATTGCAAGCGGTTGTAAAGTCTAAACCCTCCAAATATTGAACTAATCGAATTATATTGTATATTATTGCGAATGAGCACCAGTAAGTGTCGTGAATGAGTACCACTTGTGGATAAGTATTTAGCGGGATTTACAAAGATAATTATGGATTGATAGGATTGTCATTTTTTCGAGATTTTCTCATGGATTCACCTTTCAATTCTATGCGATGGACCTGTTGCATCAGCCTATCCAAGATCGCATCAGCCAAGGTAGGTTCGTTAATGTAATCGAACCATTGGGCCACCGGCAATTGCGAAGTAATGATGGTAGAATTTTTACCATGTCTGTCTTCGATAAGTTGCAGAAGCGATAACTTCGCTGGGGTGTCCAAAGGTTGCAAGCCCCAATCGTCTAAAATAAGAAGGTTAAGTTTTTCAAGTTTAGCGAGTTCTTTGATAATCGAGCCGTCTGCCCTGGCGAATTGCAGTTTTTGGAGTAGTTTGGGCATCGAAAAGTACCCGACTTTGATGCCGATTTGACACGCCTGGTAGCCAAGAGCCGAAGCAATATAGCTTTTTCCACAACCCGTTGCACCCGTAATAAATACGTTTTCACTTCTTTTAATGAAGGACGTGTCAGCTAAACGGGAAAGAAGATTTTTATCTAATCCTCTTTGGGGAAGATATTGGATTTCTTCAACGATAGCTTGATAACGAAAGTGGGCCGCCCGAATACAGCCGAGGGTTTTACGGTTCAATCTTTCTAAATGTTCCGCATCAAGGAGTTGAGCTAAAAGTTGGTCTGCCATTGGTTGCATATCAAGGGGAAGATTCAAAATGTTTTGGTAAGCCGTTACCATACCTGAGAGTTTTAAGGCTTTCATTTGTTGCAATGTTTCTTGCTGATTCATTTTATATTGAATTAAAATTTGAAAAATTATTGATAGTTTTTTGCCCCACGAATATTAGGATGGAAGGGAATAATGTTGTCTTTTATGGGTTCTTCTTGGAAAATGATACGGTCTAAATCCCTATCCAAGATGTTTAAAATGAGTTTTAAGGATAAAAAATCATGTAGTAATGCTCTTTCACAAGCGGCTTCTAAACGGACTTTTCCAATCTCTTTTTTCTTCACTAAGGCTAAGATTCCTGCACAAGATTTATAGGCTTGTTCTGGATATTTACGAGTACAGAGTAGCTGTTCAATGGCTTTGAGGGTATTTTCTCCTACTTTCTGGGCTTGTTCAGTAAAGAATTCAGAAGACCAATTCATGATCCATTGGTGTTTTTCGGGCAAGTGTTCTTTTAAGGTTGTGTACTGATGTTTAGCTCTGAAGCGGGCATGAATGGCAATTCGTTTGTATTCAAAATAAATCTCAACGTTTTCCGCCGTGTAACAGACTTTGACATATTTTCCCACATGACGGAAAGGGACAGAATAATAGTGCTTATCCTCTCCTAAAATGACATGGCAATTCTGTTGGACTTTGGCAGTTTTAAAGTGTTTTAATTCGTAACGAGTGGTTGGTAAGGGAATTAAGGTTGAACGTTCTAAGTCATCAAAACGGCTTTGACGAGAGTCTTCTCTACCTTGAAATGGTTTCAGATTATGGTCGTTAACTTTTTGGAAGATGGCTTCATTGAGTGACCCAAGGGAAAAAAAGACTTGTCCTTCCAACATCGCATAGACACGACTGTAAAGAATGCCCACGGTTCTTTCGACCAGCGCTTTATCTTTAGGTTTTCGACTGCGGGCAGGATAGATAACGGTCTGGTAATGAGAAGCAAAGTCTTCAATACTCTCATTTAGGTCGGGTTCGTAGGGATGGGTCTTAGTCACGGCTGACTTCAAGTTATCAGGAACGATAGCTTGGGGAACACCACCAAAAAACGTCAAGGAGTTAGCCAAAGCCAATAAAAAGTCGGCTTTCTTTTGAGAGTATACCGCTTGACAATAGGTCAATTGACTGCACCCTAAAACGGCAAGGAAGATTTCAACCCAAGTGATTTCGCCTGTTTGAGCATCTGTTAAAAATAGTTTTTTACCTGCAAAATCAATGAAAAGTTTATCTCCAGCCTTGTGTTCTAAGTGCATGGAAACTTTTTGAGAGGCTTGCCATTGACGAAAATAATGGCAAAAACGAGAATAAGTAACGGCATTGGATGTGACAAGACAATAACGACCCCAAAGAATCATCAAAGTCATCCCAACTTTGCTTAACTCTTTCTCATAATCTGGAAACAATAATTCGAGCGTTTGCTTAGTATTTGGGGCTTTTTGAGGGCTGACTAATCGATTCAAAGATTCTTCATCCCAACTTAAAAGAGGAGATAAATCTTCACCAATTTCAGCTTTCAAATTGCTCAAATAATTGTCAATTGTATGACGGGAAACTTGAAGAGCACCAGCAATGAAACGTTTGCTTTTGCCAGCAACAATATAAACAATAAGGTTATGTAACTTCTTCATGGACAAAGAATGATTAGCCATAGTTTTCAGGATTGTTGGGGTAAAAACAATCACTAACAAACTACAAATTATTGGCTAATTACTTATCCACAAGTGGTACTCATTGGCTACATTCGGTGGTACTTATATGCAGGAATATACATTATATCCCCTTTCTCATTACTCGAATAATCAAAGAATACATTTTTGGAAGGATTGACAAAGAAAGACGGTGTTTTCTCATTCGTCTTTGGGGAATAGTAAACTAATTCTTTGCCTACTGACTTAACAGGCTCTAAACCTAAACTTTTCAGATAATCAGTAATTGGATATTGCTTTAAATCTTGAATTTTCATTTTTCTTTTTGCGGATTGTTCTCTTTTACTTGTTTAGCAAACCATTCATTTGCCTTTAAAAATTGTTCCATTGCAATATCATAAATTTTACC
>JANXRS010000315.1 GCA_025356745.1 Arcicella sp. | reverse complement strand
TTTGAATCTGGTTTTAGGTTTATGTTAACATAAATACTTCATTTTTAGGTTTTATCTTAAATTGAATCTTTTTTCATTATCCAAAATAAGCTCAATTTGTATTTTTCCAAGCAGTTTTATTGTACTTTTAAATGCGTTGATTTTAAACTCAAAATTGCATTTTTAAATGCGTTCAACCTGAATACTAATAAATAACAAAAGACAATAAATTATCTTCCTAGTTTATCTGAATCGGAGTTCGTTGCGAAACTTTAATGATTTCAAAATAATACTTTCAAAGATTGTTCGTAATTTTATAGTATAAATCTTGCCTGCCTGAACCCATCCATCCAGAAATAAAACAATTCAAATGCTTCAAAGACTTTCATTAAACTTTACAGGGTTCTTTTTTGTACTATATTCCTTTGATTTACAGGCTTTTAGTGGTAATTATGCGGACTCAATATTAGTGAAAAGCATTATTCAAAAAGCCATTCAGGCTGCTCCCGAACATGATAAATCCTATGCAAATTACACGGCGGAAACTTTTATTCAAAATTCTGGTAAGTGGACGAGAATTCCCAATATCTGGAAATCTCTTTTAGTAAATGAAGGAATTGAAGAAGGTTTGACCTATCAATCAGAATCTTTTGCTAAATTTTCAGTCAATAATTTTAACGATTATCAGTTTGATTATCAGGCAATTAGAAATAATTATCATGCAGAAGAACGCCCTGACAAATTAGTAAATCCCAATTTTTATAAACCCGTTTTAGGAACTGGCACAATTTCTCCTCTCTGTCCCAAGACATTTAATTATTATGATTTTTCTTTAATAAATACGATTGAACAAGGAGGCGTAAAAATTTATCAAATCAAAGTAATTCCAAAAAATAATAACGATGAAAACGTTTTTAGCGGAACAATTTCTTTAACTTCTGATGATTATTCAATTCAATATATAAATCTTTCATTAAAATCTTATGCCATTGATTATCAAATAGTTATTGATTTTGGAAAGCATCTAAATCAATGGTTGCCTGAAAAGTTCAGTATTGAAACAACTGGTAGTTTAATGGGTTTTGATGGTCAATATCAATATCTTGCTCAAGTTTGGAACTACCAAACAATCACGTCAGAAGATGCTAAAAAACTTGTACGACCTGCCGAAGCTGATTTTCACGAAATTGTGAATGTACAGGAAAGAAATTTTGAAATTCAGCAGTTTAAACAAGTTATGTCTGGGTTGGGAACTAACCTCAGAAATCAATGGAGTGATGCAAATATGGCTTCGGGTTTGAAACGTTACGATAAAATAAATGTTTTGACGGAAGCTAATGAGCGTGTGAATAATTATTGGAATGAGTTGAATCAATCATCTGGTTTTCAAGTATTTACGCCTGATTTGCCTATTTCAGGAAAAAATAAAAACACCCTTCCTCCCCAGCCAGATGAGTTTTCGAATTTCCGACAAGCTAACCAGAAATTTGGGATAGGTAGTATTCTTTTTAGTCGGTCCTATTTTTGGGGAAGTACTGAAAGAGGATATTATCCTTACGAAATTTATTATAAATCTCCTTTGTTAGATTTCAATTATAACACCGTTGAGGGCTACGTTTTGAACACAGGGACCATATTTCGGTATCGTAAAAATCGGTATGATTGGTGGGAAATTGACCCAACTTTGCGTCATTCTCTTACCCAAAACCGTTCTATGGGCATGGTAAAAATACGTTGGAAAACTCAGAAAGAAGATTTTAGTATTTCGGGCGGAAAATTTGTTTCACAGTATAATGTTGATACCCCAATTGCCTTCGATTTGAATTCACTTTCGACTTTATTATTGAAGAAAAATTACGTTAAAATTTATGAAAAAGACTTCATAAATATTAGTTATAACGACCGTTTTTCAAACACTTTTGGCATAAAAACTTCGGTAGAATGGGCGAGAAGATACCCCTTGAAAAATACCATTGACCATTCATGGATTGACTTTGGAAATGCTAATTATATTCCTAATTTCCCCAAAAATCAAGAAATTGGTGCTACTGAATTTACAACAAATGACGCTTTTATTACCAGTATTCAAGTCAATTATCGCCCATTTTTAAAAAAACAATATCGAAATAATATTCGCTCGGTGGATTTTGCTTCCTCTCCGTTGATTACGTTCAAATATCGGGGAGCAATTCCAAAAATATTTGATTCTCAGATGGATTTTCATACCATTGAGTTCGGGATTACTCACAATTTCCCTTTGAGTATCAATACTAATTTTAACTATATCGCACAGACAGGAATCTTCATCAGTGCAAAAAATATGACCTTTGCTGATTTCAAGCATTTTAATGGAAATAATAATATGATTTCTATCGGTGATGCCCTCACAACACATCGTTTGGTGGGTTTTTATGATAATTATGTCTGGGGAGCAAGTAAAAAATTGATTGACCAATATTTTTATTCAACCAATGGCTCATACATTGATATTATGACAATGGTAGGTTTGCGAAAATTTGCCTTAACGCAGTTAATTCCAATAAGGCGATTAGGGATTCGAGAAGAGTTTTTTGCTAATTATTTATATACAGCAAAAAACAATGTTCACAATATAGAATTTGGTTATGGAATTGATGGGATTGCTCGAATTTTAAGAGTAGAGGCTGTTTTTAATTACAATAATCTTGGAATTCCTAAAGTAAATAATGGCATGGTGAATACACAATTTGCCATTCGTTTGGCTCTTAATTCACGGGTGCGTGGAGGGGTTACGCCTGAGTGGTGAGGTTTAATGAATGAATGAATAGCATTCACGCTCAAAAACTAAATAAATTTTGAACAAACAATATATTTTTTTACCTTTATAAGGCAAAATAACTAACTGATAAACAAACGATTAGAAATAAAAATCTGATAATACAATGGCAAAATATAATCTTACTGTAAACGGAAAAAAATACAATGTTGAAGCTGATTCAGATACGCCACTTTTGTGGGTAATTCGTGATTACGTAGGCTTGAAAGGGACAAAATTTGGTTGTGGAATGGCTCTTTGTGGGGCTTGCACCGTGCATTTGGACGGTCAGCCGATTCGTTCATGTTCAACGCCCATTTCAATGTTGAAATCTTCCAACAAAATTACAACCATTGAAGGAATTTCTGTCAATACCGACCATGCTGTTCAAAAAGCTTGGATTGAGGCACAAGTTCCGCAATGTGGCTATTGCCAATCGGGGCAAATTATGTCAGCGGTGGCATTATTAAAGGAAAAATCAAACCCAACTGATGAAGATATTGATACAGCAATGTCTGGAAATATCTGTCGTTGTGGCACGTATCCACGCATTCGCCAAGCCATTCATCGGGCTTCGGAGATGATGAAGGAAAGTGGAAATTCTACTG
>JANXRS010000294.1 GCA_025356745.1 Arcicella sp. | reverse complement strand
AAAGGCAATTAGAAAGGCCAATAAAATAGGGAAAGCGTATTTCTTAGAAAAGAATTTTACCGTTCCATTTTTTGCATTATTACTTTTTGAATGCAGAATTGAAGCCAATGTTTTATCAGCAGTTACTGGGTCTATTTCGTTCAAAACTAATTTTGCAGATTCAATATCATTTTTTTGCAGTATCAACCATCGTGGACTTTCTGAAATTAATAGAGTTAGTCCTGTGAAAATTAAAGATGGAATTCCAACAATTCCTAACATCCAACGCCAATCACTTTCACCGCCCATTGTTTGAAATAAATAATTAGAAACATAGGCAATCATAATACCGAAAACGATGTTAAATTGGAATAATGCGACCAAAAAACCACGACTTTTGGCAGGAGCAATTTCGGAAATATACAAAGGTGAAACCACCGAAGAAGCACCAATGCAAAGTCCGCCAATAAAACGGAATACCATAAACGTATAAACATCTTGGGAAATTGCAGACCCAACAGCGGAAACAAAAAATAGGGATCCTACCCAAAATAAAGCTTTTTTTCGACCTAATTTGTCAGCGTACCAACCACCGAACATGGCTCCGAAAACAGTTCCATAAAGAGCAATAGCAATCGCTAACCCATGTAGGGCATTGCTCAATGACCAAAGTGCCTGTATTTTTTGTTCGGCCCCCGAGATAACTGCGGTATCTAAACCGAATAAAAAGCCACTCAACGCAACCGTTAGTGACCAAAGTAGTAATTTTTTGTTTTTCATATTTTTGTGGTTGGGGATTATTAGTAAGGACGGCATTCGCCCATTTCTTAATAACGTGGACGAATACTATTCGTCCCTACCTGTATGTAACTATTTATTTTTCTTGAATACCTGCAAACTGTTATTATTTCTGGCGATTAAATAATAAGGCAATTTATTAACTTTAATTTTCTGAATATCCCGAATTTCGCCCTCCAATAATAGCCCACTTTGTATAGGAATAATGGGTTTAAAATTGCCTTTTCCATCATTTTTTAAAATTAATCCATAACTTCCATCGTAACGTGCTTGATACATATTTGCTCCGTAAAAGTTTCCTCCGATGAATACATCTTGGTTTCCGTCTCCATCGTAATCGTCTAAGACGATGGTCATTATTTTGGAAGTTTGAGCTAATATTGGCAATGGCTTACTCTTAAATTTATTATTTCCTAAATTCTCTAAATAAACCGATTCAAAGGCTTTTACTTCTTTTATTTCTGCTCCGTCTAATTGCTGTGAAGTAAATAATTCCTCTATTGTTTTTCCTGCGTAAAGAGAATAATCCGTGAATCGTTTATTAATAATACTCGGAATTTGCTTTCCTATTTCATCCTTTGATGCTACGGGAAACCATTTATCACTCCGATTGTAGGTCAAAATTTGTTCGACACTTTCATTTCCATCAATATCTTTAACGTACATTCTCAAAATATTTTCCGTTAGATTCTTTCTAAATTTTGTATTGGTTCCTAAATTTCCAACCACAAAATCTATGTCTCCGTCTTTATCAAAATCGTTAGCTACTATACCTTGCCAGAAACCTGTATTTTCGGATAAATCGTTATCCACCAAGTTCAATTTACCCTTTTCATTTCGGTATGTTTTAATCGACATCCAGTCCCCAATTACAGTTAAATCCGAGTCCCCGTCTTTATCAATATCCGCCCAAATGGCATTGGTGACCATTCCTATGGTTTGTAGTTCAGGAGCTAGTTCTTTAGTTTTATCCGTAAATTTTCCTGTCCCATTATTGACTAATAAATAAGAATTAGGCGTTTTTCCATAATTAAAAGGAACAACTCGACCAGCCACAAAAAGGTCTAAATCTCCATCTTTATCAAAATCAAAAGGCTTTACGCATGATTTATTACTGAACATTGGCGGTAAAGCATTTTTATCTCTCGTAAAATTTCCTTTCCCATCATTGCGATAAATTCTATCAAACTGTTCAAGACTGTTTCCAGAGAATTCATTTCCTCCCGAAACCACGTATAAATCCAAGTCTTTATCATTGTCCACGTCCAGAAAAACAGCGTCCACATCTTCGAAAATACTATCTGTTTTAAAAGCATTTTGCTTAGAAATCTTAAATCCTTTGACATTTTGCAAGTATAATTCTCCCGCTTGATTTTTTGCTCCGCACACGTACAAATCCTCTTTTCCATCATTATTGACATCACCAATGGCTAATTTTGGTCCTTCTGTAGAAACTCTGAAAGGCATTAACGACTCACGAGTAAAGTCGAAATATTGATTTTCTTTGTGAATAAAATCAATATTTAATTTATCAGAAATCTCCGTGAATGTTAACTGAGAGTTTTTTGTCAGAATTGGTGATACGATACTAGCCTCTTTTTCATTGAGTATTAACGTTGAATTAGCTTTTACTTTTGTTAAAGTCTGAATTTTTCCACTTTCCCAAATCACTTTAACGGTATCAATAGTTTGAATATCTTTTCCTAAACCAAAAGTTAAGATTGGTTCAACGGCAGACATAAATCCACGAGTTGGCATTAATTGTTGGATTTGTTCAATGCTATTAACTTTTAAAATCACCTTCGCTCCTATTCCAAAAGTATTGTTGTTTTCGCCCTTTAATTTAATTTTACAGAAACTATTTTTCAATTTTTCAATGCTTTGATTATTATAAATTGTTGCCTCAGCGTTGATATTATTGGTGATAATTTCTAAGTCTCCGTCGTTATCCAAATCAGCATAGGTTGCTCCGTTGGCAACATTTGCCTCCTCAAATCCCCAAGACAAAGATTTATCTTCAAATTGCAAACTTTTTGAGCCTCTGAAAAAATAATTATGAACTTTGCCATCGGGCATTAAATCTAACGCTTTTTTATCAAATTCTTTTTTTGAAAATTGGCTATTTTGGGGAGAATCGCCCATGACGAATTTCATATAATTCAAATCATTGGGGCGTTTTACAATTCCGTTAGCCACAAAAATATCCTTAATTCCGTCTCCATCAAAATCATTCATTAAGGTACTCCACGACCAATCGGTTGCCGACACACCTGCCAACGGGGCAATGTCAATAAAACGCTCACCGCCCAAGTTCAGTTGAAGACAATTTCGACTGTATTGATTAAAATATCCGAATTCGAGTTTATATAAATATATGTCTAACGGGTCTTCACCAGCCGAGGATTTTTCTACAAATTCATCTTCGGGATACATATCCAAGGTCATCAAATCTAAGAAACCATCATTGTTAATATCCGCAATATCTGAACCCATTGAAAAGCGGCTTTGATGTCCCATTCGGATTTTTGCTTCTTCTTTAAATCGTAGCGACGAACCGGTCCCGTTTCCTTGATTTACATAATAATAATCGTCTTCATGAAAATCATTGCTAACGTATATATCTTCCCAACCGTCATTATTGATATCTGCCACTGAAATTCCTAGACCATAACCCATTGAAGCCTGATAAATTCCTGCTTTTGCACTTACGTCTTTGAATTTCCCATTAATGTTTTCGTATAAATAATCCCCTGCTTCATTATCTTTTACGCCTCGTGTATCTGCTTTTCCATAAGACCTTGAAGTATGAACGGCATGATTAAGTAAGTAGCAATCCAAATCTCCATCTTTATCATAATCGAAGAAAGCCGCTTGGGTCGAAAATCCCGAAAAGTCTAAACCATATTCTTTGGCTTTTTCAGTAAATCGTGGCGACGAACCGTTTACATCCCCATTATTGATGTACAATTCATTAGCCCCTTGCAAGCCTTTATAATTACTGACGGCACAAACGTAAATATCCAAAAATCCGTCTCCATTTACATCCGCCATTGTTACACCCGTTTGCCAATCAGCGTGACCTTCAATACCTGATTTTTTCGTAATATCTTCAAAGCGTAAATTGCCTTTGTTAAGATATAATTTATTTTCTCCCTGATTCGAGACAAAATATAAATCCGTTAATCCATCATTATTTATATCGCCCGAAGCCACACCTCCGCCATTATAAAAATAGAGATAATCTAAAAATCCAAAATCTTTTGATTCTTTTAATTGATTACTAAAAGTGACATTTGATATTTTGCTATCAATTTTCTCGAATAGCTTTATATCATCCTTTTCTTTGTGGCAAGAAAGTAGCGTTGAGATTAAAAAAGTGGTTAATGTATAAGTTATTTGCTTTCGCATCTTTAAAATTTATTTACTATTATTTCACCCCAAACACCTGTGCCTTCTCATTATTTTTCACCAAAATAACTTCTTTTTTACCGCCTAAACCATTAATAACACGCATTTTCCGAACTTGTCCTTTGGTAAAAAAACCTGTTTGCTTTGAGGTTTGAACGTTGTAATTCCCTTTGCCTTTTCCTGCTAAAATGAGTCCATAATTGGCATCGTATCTACCAATTTCGGGAATATTATCGAAAAAATTTCCTACCAATAAAATATCTTGGTGTCCGTCTTTATCGTAATCAATCGTCTGAATGCTATTAATTGACGATACTTGAACTTCTTGCGGTAAGGCTTTGAGTGTAAAATTGCCTTTTCCTTCGTTTATCAGGAATGAAGATTGGGTATTATTAACCATCCGAATAGTTTGTCCTTCCATTTGGGTGCTCGAAAATAAATCCGTAATGGAGGCTTTTGCGTAATCCGAAAATTTCAAAAACTTCTGTTTTATCATCGGAATTTGTTTCTGTAAATCTCCCTTCAA
Source organism: Arcicella sp. (assembly GCA_025356745.1). Classification (GTDB taxonomy): domain Bacteria; phylum Bacteroidota; class Bacteroidia; order Cytophagales; family Spirosomataceae; genus Arcicella. The sequence goes on along the minus strand of JANXRS010000294.1, from coordinate 5,937 downwards.
AATGGCAGGACAACTCTTTCCTTGACGGTAACAAGTGATAATTTGCTCCGTAGTTCCGTTGCGGTCGTAGTCATTAACGTATAATTCAACGGGTTCATTTTCAGAGGCTTTTAAATTATTATTTAATCCAAGATTCCCCAATACAAAATCCATATCACCATCCCCATCAACATCCAATGGCTGAATGCAATTCCACCAACCATTCGAAACTGGCACTTCTGTTTTATTATCGACGTTGAAAGTCCCTTTCGTATTATTTAAAATCGTTATGGGCATCCAATCACCTACCAAAATAAGTTCTGGAAATTTATCTCCGTTTACGTCCAACCAAGCTGCATCCGTTATCATTCCCAAATTGCGAGTTTCTCCCAACACTTGTTTACTCACATTTTTAAAGTTTCCTTTTCCGTCATTTTGCAAAAGTGTACTTTCTGGATTTCTTCCGTATTGTGAAGGAATTAATCTTGCTCCTACGAACAAATCGAGGTCACCATCTTGGTCATAATCGCCCGATTTTACGCAAGAACCACTCGCAAGAATGGCAGGGAGATTTTGATTTTCCGTAAAATTGCCCTTTCCATCGTTCATATATAAACGGTCACGGAGTTGTAAATCATTGGGTTCGTACTCATTACTGCCCGTAACTACGTATAAATCAAGGTCTTTATCATTATCGGCATCAAAGAAAAGAGCATCAACGGTTTCTAAATAATTATCCCGATTAAATGCTTCGGTCTTGGCAGGAAGCATTTTTCCGTTTTTTTGTTGAATGAATAAAAACTTCGGAAATCCTTGTGAGCCTCCGATATAAGCATCGTCTAAACCATCCCCATTCACATCACCTATTGCCAAAGCGGGACCCTGAGTAGAATATTTTTGTTTTAATAAAGCATCTCGATTATAATCCACAAAATTATTTTCAATATGCTTAAAATCAAGTATTTGAGAAGTTATATCGGTAAATTTAGTTGCAATAATCGGAACTTGGTATTTGAAAATCTGATTAGCATTTTGATAATTAAGAACCAATAATTGGTCAGCTTTGGGGATTTTTATGACCTGCTTTTTATCGTCATTCCAAACAATTACTAAAGAATCTATTAACGTATTTTTTCCTAAACCGAAGTTCATCATCAAATCTACCGAAGATTGAAAACCCCGATTCGGCATTTGTTGAAGCATCTGAACTTTACCTTTTTGATACAGTTTCACCGTTGAACCGATTCCGTCTAAATTTTTAGCGGTTCCTCTCAATTTCACCTTCAAATAATGATTTTTTAACGTTTCGTTTTCTTTATTTCGGTAAATGGAAACGGGAGAATTATTATTATTGACTACTAAATCCAAGTCGCCGTCATTGTCCAAATCTCCGTAAGCAGAACCGTTTGAAAATCCCGCTTTATCCAAGCCAAAACTTTGACTTACATTCTCAAAGCGTGGTGAAGCACCGTTTAACGAACCTAAATTCCTAAAAGCATAGTTTGGAATGGGTGTTGAAGGGGTTTTATCAATAAATTCTCGAGAGTTAAACGACTTATTTTCAAGAGCTTGTTGCATATTTCGAGCGTCCCCCAAAAAAGCAACGTAGTCTTGGTCGGTGAGGTCTTTATTGATGCCATTTGCTACAAAAAGGTCTTTTTCACCATCATTATCCATATCAAACATCAACGCTCCCCATGACCAATCCGTGGCATGAACGCCCGCCATTTGCCCACATTCCGAGAAAGTATTATCACCATTATTGATGTGAAGCATGTTACGGGTAGACTGATGATGATAACCTTGTTTTACTTTAAACTCATTGAGGTCATATCCATCAAAAGTAGTCGTTTTTTTCAGCCTTTCATCGCCTTCTGGAAGCATATCCGTTACAAAAATATCCAGATTTCCATCATTGTTAATATCCGCAATATCCGCACCCATTGATGATAAACTAATGTGTTGCATCTGGTTTTCTAAGTCCTCTTTGAACTTACCATTTTTTTGGTTAATGTACAGATAGTCACGCTCATAGAAATCATTTGAAATATAAATATCTAACCAATTATCGTTGTTGACATCACCCACCGTTATACCTAAACCAAAACCAATTAAACTACCATAAATCCCTGCTTCTTCGCTTACATCTGTAAAATGAGGAGTGCCATTTTTTGAACTATCATTTCTGAATAATTTACCACCCCCTAATTTATCTCGCTGATTTCTAAGATTGGCATATCCCAATCTATCCATCGGCGTAAAGCTATTGTTGAGCGAATACATATCTAAATCTCCATCACGGTCGTAATCAAAGAAGGCAGCGTGCGTTGAAAATCCGCCGTCTTCTAAACCATATTCTTTAGCTTTTTCAGTGAACGTTACCTTTCCATTTTTTACGCCATTATTGATGTATAATTGATTGCCACGCTCATCTCGACTTCCAGAATTACAGACATAAATATCCAGAAATCCGTCTCCATTCACATCAGCAAAAGTTACGCCCGTACTCCAAAACTTTTTACCAATAATTCCAGACCGCTTAGTAACGTCCTCGAATTGCATCGCTTTTCCATTTTTATTACCCTTATTGAGGTATAATTTATTCTCCTCAAAATTAGAGGTTAGGAAAATATCAGCAAATCCATCATTATTAACATCACCGATGGCAACACCTCCACCGTTATAAAAATTACGATATTTGAAAATATTGAAATTATCTTTTTCAAGACTTCTGTTAATAAAATCTACTCCCGTTTCAGTTGCCGGAAGTTCTTCAAAAAGTGTATCGGATTTTTTTTGATTACAGGAAAAAGTAATGAATCCGATAAGCAAAAATATTAATTTTTTCATTTGCATTATAAAAATGGTTAATGTACTTTGATTTGGCACACGGATTAAATGGATTAGACACAGATTTAATAGATTTTATCCGTGTCTAATTCGTTCAATCCGTGTGCCATTTGTTATTTTACTTCATTAAATATTCTTGTACTTTCCCCTCACAAACTCCCAAAATAATTTTGTCTCCCATTCGCTTCACCGAACGCACATCACCTCGTACGTATATTCCTGATTGTTTCGATGATAGACTTTCAAAATTAAAATTACCTTTATTCAGAAGCATTAACCCCGAATTAGCATCGACTTTTCCGATTCTTAATCTGAATTTACTATTATTTCCCATCAATAAAAGGTCTTTCTTACCATCATGGTTAAAATCTGTTACCAAAATTGCGTACACAGGAGCATATTGGGCTTCTATCGGTAATTCATGAATAACAAAATCTCCTTTTTTATTTTCTAAGATTAATGTTTTAAGGTTCGTAATTTCTTTTTTATTCGCCTTTTCTCGCACACTTTCTTCAAAAAAATCTTCCATTGTGGCGGTCGAAAATGTTTTATAATCAGGAAACTTCTTTTTTAATAGTGGTATTTGTTCTGCCACTTCATCCCGAGAATAACAAGGATACGATTTCCCTTGAATATAATAACTCATAAAAAAATCAGTGGTTCCATTTTGGTCGAAATCATTGTAAACTAACGAAGTAGGTTCATTTTCTGATGCTTTTATTTGGGTATTCAATCCTAAATTTCCTACTATCAAATCTTCATCTCCATCATTATCCAAATCCGATTTTTCAATTGTATTATACCAACCTGCTAAATTGCTTAATTGTTGAGTCGCTGATGGACTTAGCTTTCCTTTAATATTTTTTAAAATCATTGGCGACATCCATTCTCCCACCACAATTAGTTCTTGATACTTATCACCGTCCAAATCCATAACAACTGCATCAGTTACCAAACCTAAATCTCCTAAAGATATTTTCGTAAAATGTGCGTTTCCATCATTTTTTAAAAGAAAACTCTCTTCTGAAATTGGAAAATGGTTAGGTTTAATATGTCCACCTACGAATAAATCCATGTTGCCATCTCGGTCAAAATCAAGGCTTTTTACACACAAACTATTGGTTTGGTCTTCGAGTAAAGGAGTTTGTGTAAAATTGCCTTTTCCATCGTTTAACAACAATTCATCATTTTGTTCTGTGAATTGAGCATTCGCATAATTACCATTGGCGATGTATAAATCAGGGAATTTGTCTCCGTTAAAGTCTTGGATAACGGCATCTTGATTATTGGCAATTTGAGAACTTTTGCGTGGCAATTTTAAGAATTGCGTAATACGTTCTTTTCCCTTTTGTCCCAACACGATTTTTCCAGCTTGCTCTTTCGTTCCACAAATAAAAACATCTTCCAATCCATCCATATTAACATCCCCAACCGCCATTTTCGGCCCTGAATATGAATATTGAGTTGGCAACATTATCTGACGGTCAAAATTGTTCGTTGAAGAAATAACATGCTGATAATCAATAGATTGGTTATCCGTTAAAATTGAATTAACTGGTGTTTGAGATATTTCAATTTTATTTGAAGCTTTCAAGTAATTCAACACAACTACTTGATTTATAGGCACATTCTTTAAGTCTTGTTCTTTCCCATCAATCCAACGAATATTTATTTCACAGGTCTTAGCATTATCTGGCAAAGCAAAAAGTAAATCGCCAACACTACTCGATTGAAAACCGTGCGTGGGAGAAACTTCTTGAAATTGAGCATTTTTATTGGTTTTAACCGTAATACTTGCTCCAATTCCAAAAGGATTCATGGTTGAACCTTTGAGTTTAATTTTAATGTATTTCTTTGGATTATTTTCTTGTGAAGTATTTTGATAAATTCGAGAAGGTTCGTTTAAATTATTCGTAACTATCTCTAAATCTCCGTCATTATCCAAGTCAACAGATACACAACCACTTGCTACGGTTGGCTCATCAAAACCCCAATTTTTCTGTTCATTTATAAATTGAGGTGTTGCGTTATTTGAATTTTGATTATTCCTAAAAATATAATTCTTGGTTTGACTCGTAGGCATTTGTTTAAGATGTTCTAAAAGCGGTTTTTGTGAACCATTTGCTTCTGCATCATCGTAATATTTAATAAAATCGGCGTTTGTATAATCTCGCCCGATGCCATTCGTTACAAAAATGTCCTTGTGGCCATCCATATCAAAATCAGCCAAAAGTGTTCCCCAACTCCAATCAGTATTTGATACGCCCGAAAGTTGACCGATTTCAGAAAAACTTCCTTTCCCTTGATTTATCTGCAACATATTCCGCATATTGGCGTGCCAGAATCCATTTTGTAATTGAGCTTGATAAGTATTCCAATTATCTGCCCAAAGCAATAGTTTTTGTCTGGAATTACTTTCAGGAAGCATATCCAAGGTAAAAATATCTGCTAATCCATCATTATTTACATCGGCAATATCCACACCCATTGACGAATAAGAAGTATGGGAAATTCGTTCACGAAGTTCGTCTTTGAACATTTTTCCTTGCTGATTAATGTATAAATAATCATCCTCCACGTAATCATTGGTGACATAAATATCGGGATAGCCATCTTTATTAACATCCGAAAGCATTACACCCAAACCGAAGCCAAGCGGATTACTTTTGATACCTGCTTCTTTTGAAATATCTGTAAATCGTGGCGACGAACCGACGTTGATTCCATCATTTCTAAACAGTTTATCTCCTGCATTATAATCATACGCATTCCGCATCACCGAAGCCTCCTTGCGTTGATACCCCGCAAGGTTATGATTGACTAAAAAACAATCTAAATCGCCATCCAAATCATAATCTAAAAATGCTGCTTGGGTAGAATAACCCGAATCATCCAATCCAAATTCTTTGGCTTTATCAATAAAAGTTAAATCGTGATTATTAACAAATAGTTGATTTCTTCGTAAGATAGAATCTCGTAAACCCGAATAACAAACGTAGATATCTAACCAACCATCGGCATTTATATCTACCACACTTACTCCCGTTTTCCATCCGTCCTTTCGTCCCGCAGTTCCCGATTTTTCAGTAATATCTTCAAAGCGTAATT
>JANXRS010000274.1 GCA_025356745.1 Arcicella sp. | reverse complement strand
CTTCATTTTCCTAATTCTGAATCTTCCCGTGCTGATTATGTCTTTTTTGCCAATGCCATGCTTTTTCATTGAATCAACAGCTGCTATCCAGAATTGTAATTATATGCTGCCGTTTTTTGTACATATTGTGAGTAATTTCCTGATTTCGCTTCAGTAATTCCTCATTGGCTTTTTGTAATTCGACGGTTCTTGATGCCACTGCTTCTTCTAATGCCTGGGTTTGCTCTTTTTGCAGTTGAATATCTGAATTTGATCCAATCCAAAGTTTTACGTTCCCATCTTCACCAATTACGGCTCTTGCCCTACTGGAGTGCCATCTATATTGCCCTTTGTGGTTTAACATTCGTAATTCCATATCGAAATCAGCACCCGTTTTAATGGAATACTCCCATTTTTCAAGGATTTCCTGCACATCATTAGGATGAACCCACTTGATCCAACCTTCATGCACTAATTCATCAAAACTTGCTCCAGTGTAATCACACCAACTTTTATTAAAATAAATAACGTTTCCTTCGGGTGTTGCGTTGATCACTTTTTCGGGCATCAACTCGGCAATCATCCTAAAATGTGATTCGCTTTCCTTAATTTTTTTGTTAAGTAATGCTTGAGATGTTACTTCATACCCAAATGCTAAAATGGAATAAATTTCATCATTCTCATTGTACATAGGTTGATAACTAAAGTTGAAAAAGCGTTCTTCAGGAGCTAAATTTTCATCACGAGCTAAGGTGATTGGAACATCAATGCCTAAAAAAATTTCACCAGTTTTGTAAACATTATCAAGAACTAAATCAATGCCTTGCCCTTCCAATTCAGGCAGTGCCACCATTATTGGTTTACCTTGAATTTGTCGTTTTCCAAACAAAGATTGATAGCGTTCATTTACGATTTCATACACATGGTCGGGGCCAACGAGGGTGCAGACAAATGCAGGGGCTTTCATCAATAGGCTTTCTACCATTACTGCCTGCATCTCTATCTTTTTGCGAGAAATAACCTGTTCGGTTACATCCGTTGCCATCACAATTACACCCGAATGGATTCCATCATTTTCGTAATATGGTTGGTAAATAAAGTTGAAATAGATAGTTTCTACCTTTCCGTTCTCCCTACTAAAATGGGCGGCTTCCTCATTGCCGTAATATACTTCGCCTGTATGCAAAACAGCCAATAAATAGCTCATAAAAGGCTGTGATTTCAATTCAGGGACAATTTCCAGAAGTGGCTTTCCGATAGCTTTTTCATCAACATTCCAGATTTTGAGCATAGGAAAATTGACCACGTTTAGAATCATCTCTTCCCCTTTCAGAATACAAATTGGATAAGGAGCTTTTTCAACTAAATTGCGAAAAAGACGTTCATTCATTAATAATTTTTGATGCAAAAGTGCTTGATTTGTAACTTCGTTGGCAATCACGGCAACGCCCTCTATTTCGCCATTTACATTGCGTTGCGGTTGATAAACAAAATTATAGTGCTTCGTTTCTATTGTTCCATGACGCACAATTTTAACGGCTTGTTCATAGGCAAAGAATGGAACACCCGTTTTGAAGACCTTTAAAAGTAAATTTTCATACCCCTGTTCAATAATTTCGGGCATAACCTTAAAAATAGATTTACCAATAATATCGTTTCCTTTACCCCACGATTCCAAAATAGCACCATTAGCAATATCAATAATCATAGATTCTCCCTTGAAAACTGCCATCATGAAAGGTGAAGTGTAAATCAATTCCTGATAAATATGCTCCGCTTCCTGACTTTTCAAATAATAATTAACTTGTTCTGAAACATCGGTGGCAACCAAAAGCAATTTTGTAACCGTATTATCCAGTTCTCGTAATGGTTTATAGACAAAATTGAAATAGCCTTTTTCCATCACATTATTCTTGATAATATATAAGGGAAAATCTTTACCGATGTAAGGAACACCCGTTGCAAAGACATTATCAATAATTTCTTTAATTCCTTGTGAAATAAGTTCTGGAAACGTTTCGAAAAGAGATTTGCCAATTATGTCTGACTTTTTACCAACAATATCTAAATAAAAATCATTGGCAAATTCAACGATATAATCTTTAGCACTAATAATCCTGACGGTCATGGGTGCTTGTGAAAATACGTTATTTAATTCTTCTAAATATTTTTTGGATTCTGAAATGTTCATTTTAACTCTTTAAAATAACGGTTAAATTTCTTCAATTGGTCTCCTTCTTTTTTCTTTCAATTGTTTGAAATGGGAGGGAGTTAGACCTGTAACCTTTTTGAATTGACTCGATAAGTGGGCATTACTACTGTAATTCATTTTATAGGCTATTTCGGCTTTGTTGCAACGGATCTTGTATTTGAATAAAAGGGCTTGTTAGGTTAGCTTTGTAGCGACAAAACTATAAAAGCGATGCAACCCACAAGCCCAGACAAAGGTACTTATAAATTAAAAAATTGGAAAGCCTAC
>JANXRS010000230.1 GCA_025356745.1 Arcicella sp. | reverse complement strand
ATTTATGTTAACATAAACCTAAAACCAGATTCAAATTTTCATCAATTTATTATTTCTGGCAAAATTACAGTTATAAAATTGTACTATTCATTGATTTTAAACTCAAAATTGCATTTTTAAATGCGTTCAACCTGATTATTATTTGGCATTGAGGATTTTTCTTTAATAACCCTTCCCTCACTTGACACACTAATTCGGCAACGTTTACCAACGAGAAAACAGCTTTATTATCATCCGAATCAAGGGCTGTCATGTCTAATAAATTGTTTGTCAGTCGATTAAGTTGTTGCACATCTTCCAAAATAGACTGAATCATTAACTTAAGTTCCTTCGGACTATCGTTTGCCAACAATGAAACTTGAATCTGTCCAGTAATAGCAGTTAATGGCGTTCGCAACTCATGTGAGGCGTGAGCAACGAATGCCCTTTGTAATTTGAAAGCTTTTTCCAGACGATCGAGCATTTTGTTAAATCGTTGAGCGAGTTGGGCAATTTCATCCGTTTGATTGCCCTCGTTGAGGCGTAAATTAAGTTGCGAAGCTCCAATTCCGTCTATGCTACGGATAACATTATTAATGGGTTTAAGTGATTTTCCTGCAAAAAACCAACCTGTTAAACACACAATTAAGACCATCAAAAAACCACCAAAAATCAACATTAAGCCAAGGTTTTGTTGTTTACTCAATCCATATTTATCCATTGCAGAGGCAATAATGACCAATTTCTCTTTCCCATTATTAAAAACTAAGCCTAAAACTTCACGGTCTTTCTGTTGGAAGGAAAATTCTTTTTTTTGGCGAATCTGGGATAGAATTCCTGCATTAATCGTTAAATAATCTGTACCACTCTCATATATAATTTCATTTTTTGAATTATACACTACTATTTCTTCTTGCGTCAAGACGGTCATTTGATTTTTATCCAATAATTTCAATAAGTCGGGACTTATTTCTTCTTTCCCAAATAAAATTTCAGCGGATGTCATCGCTTGCTCACGCAAACTAATTATAAATTCACGCTGACGATTATACTCACTTTCGAGATAAATTACGATACAAAATATTAATAACAATGTGGAAACAATGCTTGAAAATAGAAGGGTAAGTCGTGTGCGGATAGTCATGAGGTAAAAATACAATAAAGGAGTGAAGTTTAAAGTATAACAACATTAGAATTCCTTTAGATTTTCATTTCTTTATATCTTTGCAATTCAACCAAAAAATAAACTAATGTCAAGACAAAACATACTCACAGGTTCGCCGTGGGAAGATAAAATGGGTTATTGCCGTGCCGTAAGAATCGGGAATATTATTGAAGTATCTGGAACAGTAGCTATTGTTGACGGAGAAAAAGTTAAGGCTGATGATGCTTTTGCACAAACGAATAATATTTTGGAACGTATCGCAATAGTTTTGGAAGAAGCTGGAGCAAGTATGAAAGATGTAGTAAGAACCCGAATCTTTACAACTGATATTTCGCAGTTTGATAATATTGCCAAAGCACACGGAACATATTTCAAGGATATTAAACCAACCACAGGAATTTATGAAATTAGCAGATTAGTTGCTCCAGAATATTTAGTAGAAATTGAATTTACAGCTGTTTTATCAGCATAAATCAATATTTATTATCCAAGTTTATAAAAAAAGCCTCGCTGATGAGCAAGGCTTTTTTTATTCTGTTTTCGGACGTACAATGGTTAAACGCTGAACGTTTATAAAAAGTTTTATGTTTGAAAAATAGTTAAATAATTTTTCATTTTAATTGACTTAATTTTATGAGGCAACAAATTATCTATGAAGTAGCCGTTATTCCGATTGGTTCATTGAATACAATTCGACAAAAAGAAACTATTTTTACTTACTTTTCAAACCTCAGCAAATGTCTTGACCAATTGAAAACAGCTTTGGCAATTAATGGTTGGGACTCAAAAATTAACTATACGGCTGTTTACAGAAGTTTAAGAGAGAAGGGAAAATTTGTGGCTGAGTTTAGTTTGGCAGGAAATAAAATTTTCAAAGTTATGATTACGTCCAGAACAATAAACCCAGCCTTAACCATGTTGGGAATTGAGGAAAAACCTGTATAACTTACAAATTTACAAGAGCCTCATGTTTCAATAATTCTTTATCAATTGGTACAACGCCCACCGATTCACAAACTAAACCTCCACCCAAATTAGAAATTCCTGCGATAAGTGCGGGCGAAAGTCCCAAGGCCAAACAACAAGCTGCAATAGAAATAACGGTATCGCCAGCACCCGATACGTCCGCAATGGTACGTATATGTGCAGGAATAGCTTGCTGTTCACCTTTAAAATCTATATAAACACCTCTTTCTGAAAGTGTTACAAAAACGCCTCCTAAATCTAAAGTAGATTTCAACATTGCCACAGCATCTGATAATTCTTCTGGATTTTTTACGTCAAAAGAAATAGATAAACCTTCTTTCAACTCCTTTAAATTAGGTTTGAAAAGCGTAGCATTTTGATAATATAAGAAGTTGCGTTTTTTAGGATCAACGATAGTTGGAATATTATTATCGTTAGCAAAACAAATGATGTCGTGGATTAATTCTTTTGAAAGAACGCCTTTATCATAATCTTCAAAAATAATAACATTAGCAGTCTGAGCTAATTCTTTTATTTTGTCAATAAGTGCCTGATTTTCAACAGCATTAATTAGTTTGTCGGTTTCCGTATCAATTCTTACAATCTGTTGAGAACCCGCAATAATTCGTTCTTTAACGGTAGTAATTCGGGTTTCGGATTGGATGATTCCTTCGATTGAAAGATTTTGTTCTTTTAATAAATTCAATAGAGAATCACCGTAAGAATCTGTGCCGATAACAGAACAAATAATAGGTTCAGCACCCAGAGCTTGGACGTTCATTACGACGTTACCAGCACCTCCTAAACGTATTTCCCGATTGCGTACATTGACCACAGGAACGGGTGCTTCGGGTGAAATTCTTTCTACTTTTCCCCATGTGTATGAATCAAGCATTACATCACCAATGATGAGAACTTTTAGGTTATTGAAATTGTCGAATATTTCTGGAATTGTCATTTTGAGGTAATTATTAAAGTACAAAAGTACCAAAAGTTCACAAAAAAGCCTTTTGCTTACTCTTGATACTTTTAAATTTACTATTTTTATTTTTAAGAAATCACCCGCCAATCGTAGTCATAGATTCTGAAATAATACTTTTACGACCACGTTCTGCCTCAAAACCATCTTTTGGACGATTTTTGAATACCTGTAAAAAAACATTTTTCAAGTCTTCATTTGTGATTCCATCTCTTAATAAATCTCTGATATTTAGTACGCCATCGTCATACAAACAAGTTTTTAAATCACCCGTTGCGGTTAGGCGTATACGATTGCACGTTCCGCAGAAAGTACGTGAAAAAGCAGCAATAATTCCCACATTTCCTTGATAGTTGGGGACTTGATAATTATAGGAAGTTGAGCTAGGCGAATCTATAAGTTTTTGTAAATCAGGATATTGACTTTTTATTTCAGATAAAATTTTGTGCAAATTCCATTCCAATTTTGGATAATGTAAACCTTCGCCATTGAAAGGCATTTCTTCAATAAAACGGATAGAAACTTTATAATTTCGGGTTAATTCTACCAAAGGTAAAATATCTTCGGTATTTTTTCCGTCCATCACCACGGCATTGACTTTTACTTCAAAACCAGCATCTAATAAATCGAAAAGTGTTTTGTAAACTATATCAAATTCATCCCGACGAGCAATTTCAAAAAAGCGTTTTTTATTTAAAGTATCTAAACTCAAATTGACAGCACGCACACCCATTTCTTTCATTTGGCGGATATACTGCCCTGTCAAAATTCCGTTGGTCGTAATATTTAATTCATTAATTCCCTCAATTTCAGACATTTGATACATGAAATCAATCATGTTGTGACGCACAAAAGGTTCGCCACCAGTAATCCTAACTTTTGAAATTCCCAATTCAGAAAGTACCGAAACAGTGCGTAACATTTCCTCATAAGTCAGTAATTTTGACTTTGGAAAATATTTTACGCCAACTTCAGGCATGCAATAAAAGCAACGGAGATTACAACGGTCTGTTACCGCCAAACGTAAATAGGTTATCGGGCGACCGTGATTATCGTAAATTATTTGAGCAGTTTGAGTTGGCACTTTTTAATATGTTTTTTTGTTGAACAAATTTAGTCAATAACACAGATGTATGAATTAAAATTCTCTTATTCTGTAAGTCATTAATTAAAATTAAATATATTATGTAACTACTCAGGTTATTCTGCCTGATTAGTTTATTTGGTTTAAAATCATTAATCTTACTTATTGACTGATACTGAAACCATATCGAACTTACAAGCTGAAAATGCTTCACAATCTCAAAAGATAAAATCTTTGGAAG
>JANXRS010000191.1 GCA_025356745.1 Arcicella sp. | reverse complement strand
AGACCTCTAAAATTATTATCTTTGCAAATAGATATTTTGAAATACTCAATGAAACAAGAAATTAGGGATAAATACGAAGTCGTTATTGGCTTAGAAGTACACGCTCAGTTGCAAACTGAGAGTAAAATTTTTGCAGCGGATGCGGCTTCTTTTGGCGGTTCACCCAATACGCATATCTCGCCAATCACACTCGGACATCCTGGCACTTTACCTAAATTGAATCGTAGGGCAGTGGAGTATGCCATAAAAATGGGTTTGGCTTGTAATTCAAAAATTACCGAAAATCAACATTTTGACCGTAAAAACTATTTTTATCCCGACCTTCCAAAAGGGTATCAAATTACGCAAGATAAAACCCCAATTTGTATGGGTGGAGGTGTGGACGTGAAACTTTCAACGGGTGAAAAACGGGTACGTTTCCATCATATTCACTTAGAAGAAGATGCAGGGAAATCGCTTCATGCGGAGGGGTCAACGGATAGTTTATTAGATTATAATCGTGCAGGAACACCCTTAATTGAAATGGTGACTGAACCCGAAATTAAATCTGCCGAAGAAGCCGCTACTTTTATGACTGAAGTTCGCAAATTGGTGCGATATTTGGGAATATGTGATGGCAACATGGAAGAAGGTTCTTTGCGTTGCGATGTCAATGTTTCAGTAATGTTGGTGGGCAGTAAAGTCTTTGGTACAAAAGTTGAAATCAAGAATATGAATTCGATGCGTTTTATTCAAAAAGCTATTGAATACGAGATAGTTAGACAAATAGATGCCGTTGAAAACAAGATTACAATTATCCAAGAAACTCGTAGTTTCGACCCTGCAACTGGGCGTACATCGGGAATGCGTGAGAAGGAAACACAGAATGATTATCGGTACTTTCCAGAGCCAGATTTAGTGCCTTTGGTAATTTCAGAGGAATGGATTTCAACCGTGAAAAGTCAAATGCCCGCTTTGCCTTGGGAACTCTTTGATAAATTTACCAAGCAATATTCTCTTTCAGAATATGATGCCAATGTTCTAACAGAAACCCGTGAAGTGGCAGAATATTTTGAGGAAACTTGTCAATTTACCAAAAACCATAAAGCTGTTTCTAACTGGATTATGGGAACGGTGAAATCATATCTGAATGATAATAATTTAGAAATCAATCAGTTATCTGTGAATCCAGAACGTTTGGGAGCATTGATTAATTTGATTGACAATGGTAAAGTCAGTACCTCAACAGCGGCACAACAGATTTTCCCAGAAATGATTTCCGACACTGAAAAAACACCTTTGCAAATTGCTGAAGCCAAGAATCTAATTCAGCAAAGCAATACGGATGCTTTACAGACGTTAATTGATGAAGTTTTAGCAAATAATTCAGCGAAAGTTAAGGAGTATAAATCAGGCAAAAAAGGACTTTTAGGTATGTTCATGGGTGAAATTATGAAAAAATCAAAAGGCTCTGCCGATCCGAAAATTACTACGGAATTATTACAAAAATCTTTGGAGTTGTAACTACGAAAAATACCTCACCACAGCCACTTCATTAAGGAGAGGAACTGGGAATGAGGTGAAAACAATCATAATGGAAAAGCTATTTTTAAGCGTAATTCTCGCTTTTATGACTACATTAACATATAGTCAAACTTATAATAGTAAGCCAGTTACAATTACTGGTAAGGTAAATAATGTTGTACCCGACAAAAAGGTATATTTACAGTTTATTAACGGAAGAGGCACGCCCATTACGATGGATTCTGCCAATGTTGGGGCTGATAAAACGTTTAAATTTAATTCAAATATTATTGAAGGCGGGGGATATTATCTTCTCAACTTTTATGCGATGGAATTAAGTCAAAAAGTATTATTGATTTTGGAAGGTGGAGAAACTATTAATGTGGTAGCTGATGGAATGGATTTACCCAATAAACGGGGTATTTTTCAAATAACGGGAGCTTCGAAAAACATTGAATATTTTAATCGTATTATTAAAATTAATCAAGAATTACAAACAAAAGTGGAAGCTTGGAACAAGCAAGTTTCGGCTGCCCAAATTAAGAAAGATGAAGTTACTTTACAGAAAGTTCAAAGTGAATTTCAAGCAGCACAATCGGCAAACGTAAATAAAATTAAGGCTTTGTTGCCTGAAATGGGAACAAATTTAGTAGCACTTTGGACAGCAGGAAACTTCTTAAACCCAGAATCGGATTTGGAGACGATGATACAAATTTCTGATAAATTCAAGGTAGAAAAACCCAATTCACCTAATATTCACATCAAAACATTTCATCAGCAAATTATGCGTCTGAGGGGTGTAGAAGTAGGAACGGAAGCTCCCGAAATTGCGATGAAAATGCCTAATGATACAACTTTAGCCCTTTCTTCTCTACGTGGAAAGTACGTTTTAATTGATTTCTGGGCAAGTTGGTGTGGTCCATGCAGAAAGGAAAATCCGAACGTTGTGAGAATGTATTATAAATTTAAAGATAAGGGGTTTGACATATTTTCAGTTAGTCTCGACCAAGAAAAAGACTCATGGGTGAAAGCTATCGAAAAAGACGGTTTGCCATGGCATCATGTTTCTGACCTACAATTTTGGAATTCTTCAGCGGCTGCCGCTTACGGTGTTCAGGGTATTCCTGCCACATTTTTGTTAGATAAAGAAGGGAAGATTATTGCAAAATATTTGCGTGGGGAAGATTTGGAAAGGAAGTTGGAAGAAATCCTTAAATAGAGTTTATATTAGATAAAAAACCCTGATACTTTAGAAATTATCAGGGTTTTTTATGTCTAAAAATTAAAAATAAGGACGTAGATTTGTACGTATAAATGTACTAATCTATGAATGTAATTAATTTCTCTGAATTTAGAACTCACTTAAAAGCTAATTTAGATAGCGTTAGTGAGGATAATGAAATAGTTATTATTAATCGGCAAAAAGGCAATAATGTGGTGGTGATTTCTTTAAAAGAATACAATTCTTTTAAAGAAACGCTACATTTGTTAGGCACTACCAAAAACAGAGAAAGAATTTCTTCGGCCATTGATAGAAACAATGCAGGTGTAGTGGAAACTCACAATTTAATTCAATAATTGGATGATTTTATCGTGGGATATTAACGCTTGGCAAGATTATCTTTATTGGCAAACAATTGACGCAAACGTACTCATACGTATCAATATGCTCATAGAAGAATGTTTACGAACGCCTTTAGAAGGTAAAGGGAAACCAAAAGCTCTAAAAGGAAACTTAAGCGGATATTGGTCAAGACGCATAATTGACGAACATCGTTTAATTTATCGTGTTTATGACGAACACATTCATATCCTTCAATGTCGTTTTCATTATTGAAATCAATTAACAAATTATGAATACTGTCATTGTAAGCGTAGTGACAATTATAGAAAATCTAAAAATATGAAAGTAGCCATTATTGGAGCTGGAAATATGGGAATGGCCTTTGCCAAATCTTTTATCCAGTACGAATTAGTAAAGAAAGAAAATCTTTTTCTCATTGAAAAAAATGCAGAACGTGCCAAAGCTCTTCGACAAGAAAATGCAGGTGTCGTTATTGATACTATAAACGCCAAAATTGGAGAATATGATTTGATTATTCTGTCGGTAAAACCACAAGATTTTGCCTCTCTTCAAGATGAGTTATGTGCCGTTATTCAACCTAATCAATTAATTTTGAGTATTATGGCAGGAATTTCAATTGATAAAATCAAGTCGTCTTTAAATCATAATCTCATTGTGCGAGCCATGCCCAATACACCTGCACTTTTAGGTATGGGTATGACGGCTTTTTCGGCGGCGGGTGATATTACATTAAGCCAATTAAAAAAGATTGAAAACCTTATTAATTCAACGGGAAGGGCTATCTTCTTGGAAGATGAAAGTCTTTTGGATGCTGTTACAGCTTTGAGTGGAAGCGGTCCAGCATATTTTTTCTACTTAGTGAAAGCCATGATTGAGGCAGGAAAAGAAATGGGTTTCGAAGATGCGATGGCTTCGCTTTTGGTAAAACAAACCATGTTAGGTTCATATCACTTGTTGAATAATTCAGAAAAAAGTTTAGATGAACTTATCGAAGCCGTAGCCTCAAAAGGTGGCACAACTGAAGCCGCTTTGAAACGTTTTGAAGAAGGATTATTGTCGTATAATTTAAAAGAAGGGATTTTTGCTGCTCAGAAGCGGGCTACGGAATTATCGAATTGAAAACTTTGAGAGAATTGGATATAAAGATGGCAAATCTTTCTATCTTGAAAACGGGCAAAGCAAAAGCGATTAGATTTTCAACTTTGGAAGCCATTTGTAAAGAACTAAGTTGTCAACCCGCTGATATTTTGGCGTTTATGGAATGAATTTTGCCTTTTTGATTGTTATACATAAAACAAACACACCTATTAAATTAAAATTAACAAAAAATGATAGATAAAAAACCAACAAAAGAACAAATATATAAGGATAAAATTAAGGCTGAAATCCTTGAATTTTTTCAATTAAACGAAGAAACCGCTTGGTCGCTAAACCAAGTGAATAAAGCCTTTGCTGTCCGTGACCGTAAAACCAAAGACCTTTTTGGGGATTTGATGATTGAACTTCACAAGGACAAAAAACTCATTCGTATGTCTGAGGGACATTATATGATTGATTCCTCAACCGAATTTCTCGAAGGTCGTGTGGATCATGTAAATGTACGTTTCGGTTTTGTGGTAGTGGAAGGTCGTGAAGGTGATGTTCTTATCAATGCTCGTGACATGAATGGAGCCATTGACGGTGATATTGTGAAAGTGTTAGTAGCGACAAAAAAGAAAAAGCCTACCGACAAAACTGAAGGAGAGGTTATAGAAATAGTCAAAAGAGGACGGAGTGAAATTGTAGGTACAATTGAAATTATGCCTAATTACGCTTTTGTAGTGGCAAGTTCTAAGAAAATTTACGGAGATATTTTTGTTTCTAAAAATGACTTAAAAAATGCTCAACACGGTGATAAAGTTATCGTAAAGATTACTAAATACGCCGAGGACGAGCGTAAAATGGAAGGAATCGTGGCGGAAGTTTTGGGCAAATCTGGTGAGAATAATACTGAAATGCACGCTATTTTGGCGGAGTTTGGATTACCAATCAGTTTTCCAATAAACATCGAAAAGGAAGCCGATAATATTCCTACGAAAATCTCATCGAGTGAAATTAAAAAACGTCGAGATTTTAGAAAAATAACTACTTTTACCATTGACCCTGTTGATGCAAAAGACTTTGATGATGCTTTAAGCTTTCAGTTTTTAGAGAATGGAAATTACGAAATTGGTGTTCATATTGCTGATGTTACGCATTACGTTTCCCCTGAATCTGCACTCGAACAAGAGGCATTCATGCGGGCAACTTCCGTGTATTTGGTAGACAGAGTAGTACCGATGTTACCAGAAAAACTCTCAAATGGATTGTGTTCGCTTCGTCCAAATGAAGATAAACTAACTTTTTCGGCAGTTTTTGAAGTTACTCCGAATGCTAAAGTTGTTAAAGAATGGTTTGGACGTACTGTAATTCATTCGGATAAACGATTCTCGTATGAAGAAGCACAGGAGCAATTGACAATTAACAGTGAAGAATTAACAATTAATAAAGAGCAAGTTATTCTTGATAATACTGATAATCAAGTTGTTGCAGAAGTTCCTAAGAAGAAAATTGTTAAGAAAAAGACTGATGTGGCAGAAATAGCTAATAGTCAAAATAACTTCGCTAAAGAATTAAATATCCTTAATAACCTTGCTCATCAACTACGAGATGAACGGTTTACGAAGGGGGCAGTAAATTTTGAAACAGTTGAAGTGAAATTTCAATTAGACGAAGATGGAAAGCCATTAGGAGTTTATCAAAAAGTGCGAGTGGATGCTCATAAATTGATTGAGGAGTTTATGTTACTTGCTAACAAAAAAGTGGCGGAATTTGTATTTAACCTCAAAAAAACGGAGCCACGCAATACAATGGTATATCGTACCCACGATGCTCCAGACCCCGAAAAACTCAAGAATTTTTCAACTTTTGCTAAACGCTTTGGTTATAATGTTGATACGGAAGTTGCCCGAATCAGTCAATCTTTCAATGAATTAATGCACAATGTTGAAGGCAAGCCAGAACAAAATATTCTTGAAAATTTGGCTGTTCGTACCATGTCGAAGGCAAAATATAGCACCGATCCAATCGGACATTTTGGTTTAGCCTTTCCATTCTATTCGCATTTTACGAGTCCAATTAGGCGTTATCCTGATATGATGGCTCACCGAATGTTACAGCATTATCTTGATGGTGGACAACCTTTGGAGCGTGGACCTTGGGAATTACGTTGTAAACATAGTTCAGAAAGAGAAAAAATGGCAGCCGAAGCCGAAAGAGCCTCAATCAAATACAAACAAGTGGAATACATGAGTTTGATGGACGATGATAAAGTTTGGGATGGAATTATTTCGGGCGTTACAGAATTTGGAATTTTTGTAGAAATTACTGAAACGGCATCGGAAGGATTGATTAGAATGGTCGATTTAAAAGATGATTTTTATGACTATGACCGTGAAAATTATAGAATTGTAGGACAACGCAATGGTAAAGTTTTCACTTTTGGAGATAAATTACAAGTGAAAGTAAAAGAATGTAATCTTGCCCGCAGAAGCATGGATTTATTGTTGGTTGGTGCTAATGGTAAAGTGCAAAGAGGCGGAGAAAGAACATCAAGAAGAGATGATTCGAGACGTAGTTCTAAAGATTCGAGAGGTGGAAATCCGAAAGGAGGAGGAAAAAATCCAAGAAGTGGAGACAGGAAAAAGAGGAGATAGCCCGATGGCTACCTCCTCTTTTTTTACTGTAATACCAATTTACTGGCACTCAATAAGTTATTTGTCGTTATGGCTGAATAAGATTCTTCTGGTTTATGGGTGATATGAATTGTTTTAACACCCGCTTTCTTACCTGCATGAATATCCCGATGGGCATCGCCAATCATCCATGAAGTATTTGGATCAATTTGATATTTTGCCATTGCCTTTTCAATCATTAGCGAATCAGGTTTACGGGTTAAAGAATTTGTCGTAAACTTTTCGTGGTGAGGACTAAAATAAATATCGTCTAATAAATTCCCACATTGCTCTTGGAAATAATTATGACATTTCCACACATCTTCCCGAGAATAAATCCCTTTCGCAATCCCTGACTGATTCGTAATGACAATCAATAAATACCCCGCAGCTTTTAATTTCTGGAGAGCTTCAATGGTTCCTTCTGGAATTATTAAATCTTCAAGTCGATAGACATAATCCACTCTATCAACGTTCAACACACCATCACGATCTAAGAAAATACATTTGTTCATACTATTATTTTGTAAATGATTATAATAAGTTTTAATAAATTACGCTCAAGCAAATCAAATACAGAAGCTATTAAAATATAAATATATAATTATTTTTTTGTATAAATTTAATACAAATATTACTTTATACCAAAGTTACTAAAAAAAAACGCAGACTTTTATGAATTTGTCTGCGTTTTGAGGAAATTATCAAACTATAATTTTTGAGTTAGATTCCATCACTAAACCGTTCTCAAACTGTAATTTTACTAAGTTTGCATAAACCCCATTTTCAATCAAGAGTAGTTCATCATGTGAGCCTTGTTCGGAAACTTCACCTTCTTTCAAGACGTAAATAGTATCTACATTTCTAATAGTTGCCAAACGGTGAGCAATAATAATGGTAGTGCGGTTTTGCATTAAAGTATCTAAAGCATCCTGCACTAATTTCTCGGATTCAGAATCTAAGGCACTAGTAGCTTCGTCTAAAATTAGAATAGATGGGTTTTTCAAAATAGCTCTTGCGATGGCTACCCTTTGGCGTTGTCCGCCTGAGAGTTTTACACCACGCTCTCCTACTATGGTTTGAAATTTTTCGGGGAATGATTCAATAAAATCAAAAGCATTGGCTTTTTTAGCTGCTTCAATTACTTCATTTTCAGAAGCTTGTGAATTTCCATAGGCAATATTTTCATAAATTGTTCCGCCAAATAACATTACTTCTTGAGGAACGATAGCAATATTTTTACGCAGTTCAGTTAAATTATATTCGTTAATATTCTTACCATCGACCAAAATTTGTCCATTCGTAAGTTTATAATAACGCATTAATAGTTGAACAATGGTTGATTTCCCCGCTCCCGAATATCCCACTAAACCAATCTTTTCTCCTAATTTTACTTTGAGATTGATATTTCGTAAAACTTCCATATCTGGACGTGATGGGTAGGAAAAGGCAACATTTTTGTATTGAATTTTGGGTGTAAGTTGTGAATTGTAATTTTCAAGTTTGCCTACGACTTCTAACTTTTGACTTACTTCTTCATTTAGTCCAACCTCAATCTCTGACTTTTCTTCCAAAATCTCCAAAATCCGTTCAGAAGCACCCACTGTTTTTTGAATTTGAGCATACATATCTCCTAATCCGCCCACAGAACCACCGATAAAACCTGTATAGATAATAAAGGTAAAAAGGTCTTTGAAAGCTAATTCTCCTTGCAAAACTAAGTTTCCACCGTACCAAACAACGCCTACGATTCCACCAAATAATACAAAAATGATGAATGAAATAAATGCACCTCTAAATGTGGCAGCTTTCATCGCATAATCAACTACTTTTTGAACAGATGAACTATAGCGTTTTACTTCCAAATCTTCATTAGTAAAAGCTTTTACCACATTAATTGACTGTAAAGTTTCTTCAACGATAATATTGGTAGAAGCCAACTCATCTTGTACTTTCTTCGAGTTTTTACGAATAAATCTGCCAAAAATAATTGCCGCAACCACTAAAAAAGGAAAGGTCAAAAGCATAAACATCGTGAGTTTGCTCGAAAGAAAAGAAATTAAAATTATCCCACCCACAAGCGTAAAAATCTGACGAAAGAATTCTGCTAAGGTGATTGAAAGAACATCTTGGAGTTGCGTAATATCGGTAGTAATTCTACTCATTAACTCTCCTACCCTATTTTTTTCAAAAAATGGAATCGGTAAAGTAATTATTTTGGTATAGAGCGTTTTTCGTAAATCACGCATGGACTGTTCCGAAACCTGTGTGAAAGTATAGACTCTAAAAAACGAAAATATTGCTTGTAGAATCAGTAAGGAAGCGAATAAAAATGTTACGTCATTTAAAGTCAGTTGGCTGGAACTTGGATTTAGAATATGCTCAATTTTCTGACTAAAGCCAGTGGTTGAAATATTTTCAATTCCTTGACTTACAGCTTTTTCTGGAGAAACAATTGCCCCAACCATTTGTCCCATCAGTAAAGGAATACTCATAGAAGTTATCTGCGAGAGAATTAAAAATATAAAACCTACAAAGAATGTGCCTTTATAAGGGAGGGTAAATCTAAAAATTTTTAGGGCTTTTTGGAAGCCTTCTTTACTCACTTTTTTCTTGTCTTCGGGTGATACTTCAGACCCTAAATTTCTTTTTGCCATTGAATTTTATTGTGGTATTTTTATTGCGATATAATAAATGATTGAGTAAATTATGAAAACAAAAGCAACCTTAATGAGTTATTATCGTATCTATTGAGTAACATTATTTTTATAAAAATCATTTTTCAATTTCGTAAAATTTAAATTCTCATGAAAAAATCAATCTTATTATCATTATTAGCTATTTCTGCGATAGCATTTTCTTGTAAAAAAGACCAAGTAGTTGTTAATCCAGATAAAATTTATCAAGTTTCAGCAACGCTTTCAGGAGCAAACGAACTACCTGTGGTTAATTCATCGGCAACAGGTACAACTACTGGAACGTATAACCAAACTACCAAAATGTTGACGGTTAGCACTACGCTTAATGGAATTACGCCAACGGCAGGACACATTCATACGCAAACAGTTCCAACAAATGCTACGAAATCGGGTGGTGTAACATTCCCTTTTGCTAGTTTAACGTCACCTATTTCTTTAACAACAATGCTTACAATGGCACAGGAAACTGATTTGTTGAATGGCATTATTTATGTAAATTTTCACACACCAGCAAATCCAGGGGGTGAAATAAGAGGTAACTTAATGGTAAAATAGTTTCTCTCATTTTCAAAAAGGGTTGATTTTCTGAGAAAATCAACCCTTTTTGTTGCTATTTTACCAAGTATAACGCAAAGATAAAGCGATTTCATCACCCCAAAATCCACTGTAATTGATGATGTTTATGGTGGGTTTCCAGTCTAAACTGATAGCTAACGGAACTCCTCTTAATTTGGCTTCTAAGCCCAAAATTCCGTCTAAGCCTAAAACCGTTCTTTGTTCTCTATCCAAAAACTTTGGACGATTATCTCCCCATACATATACGTGTCCACCACCACCAATAAACCAGTTAAAATCTCTGGAATTAAAGGCTCTACCATGAATTTCATACAAACCCGTTAAACCAATCCCTTGATATCGAAAAGTAGCAATGGCTTCAATTGCGGCATTTTTCTTAATAAAACTCTTATAAGTTACGCCATTTGACGGCCCTAGTCTTATGCCCAAAGCTGATTTGTATAATTGTGCTTTTGAAAGATGGCCTATGCTTATAAAAGCAATAAGCATGAGTAGTTTTGTAATTTTCATTTTGGTATGTTTAAATTGTTAATTTTCATCGGGTAAGCCCTTATATTTTGATGCTTCAAAAATTTTCTGGGCATCGGTTTGTTTCATTAAATCTTGAATATTTAGGTTCTCATTTTCATCAAAATATTTCCCTACAATTCGCCAGCCTAACCATCTTCCAATTGACCCGGGACAGTTTTTTCCAATTTCAGGTGTAGTAGGTCGTTCGCCTATGTACTTAGATTTTATGGGGTCTTGGGTACTATAAAGTAACTGATTATCAATAAAATGAGCCCAAATATTTTTTTGAAATTCATAACTTTCATCTATTTGTTGAGTAGTATAGCCAATCAATAAACTATCTGCCTTTTCTGGCATCATTGTATGAGCAAAAACGTAACTTTTACCGTACCAAACCATATCAGATAATAACGTCTTATCTTTCGGGCTTATTTCGTTGAAACGTTGTGAGAGCAATAAAATGGTTTGTGGAACAACAGCCTCTGGGATGGTTTTACGGAGTTGATAGTCATAAACATCGGGTAAATATTTTCCTTTTCTACCCATAAAATAATCTAATCCGATGTAAATTGCGGAGTCTGAAACGGTTAATTCTGGAGTCTTTAAATTACCTTGTCCGAAGAAACCTGAAAATATGGTATAGATTTTGGGTTCCTTAAAGGTAGGGTAATAATATTTAATATGTTGAAAAGCGGTACGAAACTCATTTTCAAGGGTTTGACCACCAAAAAAAGCAGGTTCTTGTGATTGTTTGTAAAAATCTCTAAGTCCTTGATTTTGAACTAATGGTAAAATTTGTTCCGCCAATTTATCAAATTCTGTCGGTGAAACTTGAAAATAATTGCTAATGAAGGTGGGGTATTTATTGAAAAATGTTAACAGGTCACTTTTACTTTGACACGCAAACATTTCTTTATCAAGTCGTTGAATATTTACTATAACTTTTACGTTATTGAAGTCAGGGTCGGAAGCAGTTTGTTTGTCTTCTTTAGAGGTGCAGGCGGATACGAATAATAATAGAGAAAAGAGAATATTAAAATTTAAGTGTTTCATAGTTGTCTCAATTTTTGTTACTTGATTTTCGATATTAGTTATTTGCTTGTTTTATCGAACTTCATTACACGAATATTAAGCAATAAATATCGAAATAAAATCCTTACAAAATTATGAAGAAAAATGTATTGCTAGTCCTTTTTATTCTCTTAGGAGTTTATCAAGGATATTCACAAAGGTATAATTCTAAACCAAACAATGAAAAAAATTATGATGGAGGATTTTTTGGTCGTTTTTATAAGTTAAAAATGGGGTTTAAGTTCTCGCCTGGTTTCATTATTAATTATGTTGATGCCTCTAAAAATTTCAAAACTGTAACTTCAAACGGGGCAGATATCCGTTTAAGTTTGGGACCAGTTGTTGATATGTATATCACAGATAAGTATGCATTTAGTACAGGGCTTTGGTACACTGTCAAGAGTGTAAATTATACAATGCACGGCAGTTTTTACGATAATGAATTATTTAAAACAACTCCTTTAACAACAGACGAAATACGTGGGACAAAAGCAAATTTCAATTTGCAGTATTTGCAAGTACCAATTACAATGAAAATTTTCAGTGACCAAATTCTTCAAGACACACCTCTTTTCTTACAATTTGGCGGAACGTTAGATTTGAAAATTGCTGAAAAAGTATTAGATAAATCTCGCAATGCCCTTTTTCAATATCAAGAACGTTTGGCAAGTTCACAAAGTATATTTGGTC
The DNA here is from genome assembly GCA_025356745.1 of Arcicella sp. Lineage (GTDB taxonomy): Bacteria > Bacteroidota > Bacteroidia > Cytophagales > Spirosomataceae > Arcicella. The sequence goes on along the minus strand of JANXRS010000191.1, from coordinate 4,886 downwards.
TGGGAGATATAGGTTTATTGTTAGGGATTGGAGGAGAAAAATCGCTTAATAGAGGTGGAGATGCCATTTTCTTTGGAATTCAATATCAGCGAGGTTTATCAGAAATTAACCGTGACCGTTCTTTCGGAGATTTAGTAACAAAGAATGGAGCATTTTATTTAGATTTTGGAATTAAATTTTAGTTTTGATATTTGTTTTCGATGTTTGGTATTAAAAAAACATCGAAAACAAATATTAAAAAATCTACTTAAATTCCATTACCTCTGGCATTAACATCATCACACCTTCACGAGATTTCAGGGTTTTAAGTTGCTTTACATAAGGAGCTAAATCACCAAATTGAGCGGTCATCATTTTTGCTTCGGCTTCATCTTCTTTCTTGTCAAAAAATTCTTGAATAAAACCTTTTGGTTGTGGATAAAACTTGGTTTTGAAGTCGCCATCTTTTAGTTTTGCTTTCTTAGCAGCAATTTTTATAGCATCTTCCAAACCTCCCAAAACATCTACTAATCCATTTTGTTTTGCTTCCAAACCAGACCATACACGTCCACCCGCAAGTGATTTTAATTTATCAATATTCATCTTACGCCCCTTTGCTGCTTTTGAGGTAAATGATTCATAACCAGCCTCAATACTCTTCTGAAACCAAGCTTTTTCAAATTCATCCATGTCACGAGTAACCGTTGGGAAGTCTGAGTGAGCATTGGTATTCACACGATCAGTAGTAATGCCTAATTTATTTTTCAAGAAATTATCGAAGTTAAAAAATTGGGCAAAAATTCCAATTGAACCCGTTATCGTTGTTGGTTGAGCTACGATGGTATCTGCCGCCATTGCCATGTAATATCCTCCAGAAGCTGCATAATCGCCCATTGAAGCAATTACTGGTTTTACTTTCTTAGTTAATTCCACTTCTCTCCACATCACATCCGAAGCCAATGCGGAACCTCCTGGACTATCAATTCTTAAGACAATTGCCTTTACTTTTTTATCTTCACGAGCCTTTTTGAGTTCAGCCACCCAATCATCCGAACCAATATTTCCTTTGTCAGCTTTTGCACCAACAATTGTTCCTTCACCCACGATTACAGCGATTTTATTATCAGAATCATTGTATTTAATGGATGATTTGGCTTTCATGAATTTTGTAAAACTTATATAATCAATTTTATCATCAGCATCTCTTTTCAAAACTTTTCTAATAGCCGACTCAAATTCATCGTAATATCCAATATTAGTAATTAATTTCGACGATAATGCACCTTGTGGTTTATAAGCAATCAATTCATCAGCTACTTTCTTTAAATCAGCTACTTGTATATTTCTTGATTTTGCAATTTGACTAAAAATATGGTCGTTTAATGACCCTAATAATGAAGCGTATTGTAGTTTATTGGCATCACTCATATTCTCCCGCAAAAACGGTTCAACGGCAGATTTGTACTCGCCTACTCTAAAAACAACTGGCTTTATGTCTAATTTGTCCAATGCCCCTTTAAAAAAGCTTACCTCCGCACTAATGCCATTAAAGTCCATTCCACCCGCTGGATTCAAATAAATTTTATCTGCCATTGAGGTTACGTAATAGCCTTTTTCAGAGAACATTTCTCCGTAAGAATAAATAAATTTTCCTGATTTTTTAAATTCGAGAAGGGCATTGCGAATTTCTTCTAGCGTTGAATATCCCGCTTGTGGATAGTTGGCTTGAAGATAAATTCCTTTAATGTGACTATCAGCAGCGGCACGTTTCAAACCATCACGAAGTTGAACCATCCCTACTTCGTCAGCACCTCCAGAAAAAGGTCCTCCCAAATTTTTCAATGGATTATCATCGTCAGAAACATTTTCTACGATTGGGCGATTCAAATCTAATTTCAAAATGGAATTGTCTTTCAATGAAACTTGATCACTCGAAGAACCGATGGCAGCACCAATACCGGCGAGAAGAAGTACACCAATGATAGTGAATAAAAGCAAGCCTACAATGGTTGCAAATACATATTTCAGAAATTGTAACATATTATTTTTAAGTTTTGGTTTTAAATCAGATATAAGTTTTGAGCTAAAAAGACTATAGCTTGAAACTCAAAGCTGATACTATAACTCAAAAATAAATTATTCAGTTTTCAAAATAGTTTTTATGTGTTCAATGGAATATCAAACTGATAGGAGGTCTTTTGCAGTTAATATTATTTTTTAAATTCTAACTACAAATCAAATAATGATTAATTAATAACTGTAAATAAATTTACGGTCTAAATTTCTCGTAAACTTCTTTATCCGTAACAGTGTCTCGACCCCAAAGTTCTACTGAAATCACCGAAGGCATCATGCCACTTTCATCCACTTTAACAAAAACTTTTTTCAAAATTTGCATTTTCCCATTAATTGGAAATAATGCTATTGGTTCACCTTTTGGATTAAGTTTAACCACAAATTTTCTTTTTCGGTAGGCAAAAAAATAACCTTCATAACTACCGCCCACCTCTACAGAAGTTGGTCGTGTGTGAAGTCCATACGCTAATGAGCGTTGAATGCTCGTAAGTTCTTGCTTTTTACCACCTTGCGTATAAAGAATCCAGTAAGTATGAACAGGATTTTTAGGGTCTAATTTCTTGTCAATCCCTACATTTGCGTCGTAGATGATTGAGTTAATATTTGAACTCCGTTGAATATAAAATAATTGATTGGGTGAAGTTACAGGAACGGGATATTGTTCAGTAGATTCGGCAGAAATGGGTTTGTTTTTTTGTGCTAAACTATTGAAAATCAATAAAATATAGAGCAAAATGGTTAATGTTGTAAATTTCATTTTTGTGAATTATTACCTTCTTATTGTTTTTGTATTTCACAAAGTTACACAAGACAGATTGGTTATTTTTAAGCGGTTTTGAAATATTTCCAAATGAACCGCTCTCTCTTTTAAGTTATCAGAGAACGGCTCATTTTTACGTTATAGTATTTCTTTAAACTATTATAGTTTAGGATGTTTCAAATGAAAATCTGTTGCATCTTGATATATTTTGGCTACTTGCAACAACTTTCCTTCTCCAAACAATTTACCCATAAAAGTTATACTCGTTGGGCGACCTTCTGGACGAAAGCCATTGGGCAGAACCACACAAGGATGTCCTGTCAAATTGGTCATCGTTAGATTCTTACCAGAAAGAGCTGGTGATAAATAAACGTCAATACCCCCCAATTTCTTATGAAAATCTTGAATTAATAATGAACGATGACGATTTGCCTGTATATATTCAACTGCAGGCACAAATCGAGCCGCCCGAAAAGCATTAGGCCACGCATTTTTGATTTGACGAACCATTAAATCGTCTTTTCCAGAACGGGTTAAATCATCAAAAGCGGCTGCCCCTTCAACAGTCAAAAGGAAACTAATGTCGTTGGAAGGAAGATTTGGCAACTCCATTGGAATTAAGGTAGCACCCAATTTTTTCATCATTACTAATGTTAAAGAATCGGCTTTTTTGTTACCATATTTTCCTTCAAAATCACTTTTCAAATAACCAATTTTAATGCCTTTCAAGTCTTTTTTCGTTCCGTCAAATTGAAAAGGAGCATCCATAACCGTTAAATCCTTCCCATCTTTTCCATAAATAGCATTAAAAACGATGGCACAATCTTCTACTGTTCGACAGATAGGACCCAATTTGTCCATCGACCAACTTAACGCCATAGCTCCTGTACGAGGCACACGTCCGAAAGTAGGTCGCAAGCCCGTATCCCCACATTCAGACGAAGGTGAAACAATCGAACCAAGCGTTTCAGAGCCAATCGCAAAAGGTAGTAATCCTGCCGAGACCGAAGAAGCTGAACCTGCTGATGATCCCGATGAACCCCTTGTGAGATTCCAAGGATTTTTAGTTGTTCCACCAAACCAAACGTCTCCCCACGCCAATTCTCCCAACGTTAATTTAGCACAGAGAATCGCACCTGCTTTTTCCAATCTTTCCACTACAACTGCATCATAATTAAGCATTTGGTCTTTGTAAGGCACAGAACCCCAAGTAGTTTTATAACCCTTTTTTGCCAATAAATCTTTTGCTCCATAAGGAATTCCGTGAAGCAATCCACGATATTTTCCTGACGCAATTTCAGCATCTGCTCGGGCGGCTTGTTTCAAGGCTAAATTTTCCGTGAGCGTTACGACACATTGCAATTGAGGATCATATTTTTTGAGTCTTTCCAAATAAAATTTTGTTAATTCTACGGAAGAAATTTTCTTAGTATGAATTAATTCAGCCAACTGACGAACGTTATAAAAAGCTAAATCGTTTTTATCATAAGGCATCTTAACCGACTTTAAATCAGAGGCTTTAAAAGAGGATTGACCTTTTTCAAACTCAAAACCAACGGGTAGAGGATTGAAAAGTAAGGCGGGCGAAACCTCATTTTTGAGTTCAACTTTACGAATATCCTCAAAATTTTTGCGAGTATCGGTCAACTCAATTAGCATTGAATCTGCTTCGGCAGACGTAAATTCCAAGCCCATAATTTTTTCCGCTTGTTTAACAATTTCAACGGTAATAGGTTGATTTTCAATAGTTTTTGTAATGAATGAACCGAAAGCCATACTTGCGATACATAAGACAGGAATTAATAATTGTTTTTTCATGTATTTGTTGTGATTGATGTTTTTGCAATATTACTTCATATAGGAATACATTGTTTAGTATCTTTGAAGAAAAATAATAAATCAAAATCCATAAAATTATGTACGAAATTTTTCAACTTATTCACAAAGCACTTTTCTTTGTTGTGATGCTATTGGGTTTAGCTGTTTTGGTGAGGGCAGCAATGGGACTCAGTGGTAAAATAGTATTTGCAGAAACTGACCGTAAATTGGGTCTTTTCTTCTTGATTTCAAA
>JANXRS010000184.1 GCA_025356745.1 Arcicella sp. | reverse complement strand
CGTTCAATGGCTGGTTTGAGAACGTTGGCGTGTGGGATATTAAATCAATGTAAGTGTTCAAATAAAAAAGCTCAATTGGATGATTTTGCTGATAAATTTGATGAATTAATCCAGTTCTTGAGGGCAATTAAATTTTTATAGGAAAACCGTTTACCTAAAATGGATACAAATCGTTATAATCGACAAATAATATTACCCGAAATTGGCGTTGAAGGTCAGCAAAAATTATTAAATGCCCGAGTATTAGTGATTGGGGCAGGTGGCTTAGGTTGCCCCATTTTACAATATTTAGTAGCGGCAGGCGTGGGAAATATCGGCCTCGTAGATGCTGATGTCGTGTCTATTTCGAATTTACATCGACAAATTCTATACACTGTTGCTGACGTTGGAAAACAAAAAGTTAGTGTTGCGAAAAAGCATCTTTTAAACCAAAATCCAGCGGTTAAAATTGACGTTTATCCAGTGATGCTGCACTCGTCGAATGCCCTTGAGATTTTCCAACCCTACGATTTTGTAATTGATGGCTCCGATAATTTTGCCACTCGTTATTTGGTAAATGATGCCTGCGTGATTTCAAAAAAAGCCTTTATTTCAGGGTCTATTTTCAAATTTGAAGGACAAATTTCGGTATTTAATTATCAAAATGGCGCCACCTATCGCTGTCTTTATCCCGAACCACCTACCGCAGGAAGCGTGCCTAATTGTTCAGAAATTGGCGTAATAGGTGCATTAGTAGGTATTATTGGCACCATGCAAGCCGCCGAAGCCATTAAAATTATTACGGGAGCGGGTGAAGTGTTAAGTGGAAAATTATTATTATTTGATATGCTCACGATGCGTTCGCAAATAATTAAATTTAAAGCCATTGAAAGTAATAAAGAGATTAAAGAACTTATTGATTATCAAGAATTTTGTGGAGATTTTCCACTGGATTCAATGCAAAATATAGATGCTAAAACCTTGCAAAGTTGGATAGATGAACAACGAGATTTTCAATTAATTGATGTTAGAAATCCACACGAATTTGAGCGAGATAATATCGGAGGTAAAAATATTCCGTTGGATGATTTATTAGAAAGCATCGCTCAATTAGACTTACAAAAACCAATTGTTTTTTGTTGCCAGACAGGATTACGAAGTGCAAAAGCCCTTGAAATGCTGTTAAAAGAAGGCATTAAAGGGAGTTTTTATACTTTATCTGGTGGTATTTAATACTAACTTCTTAATTAATAGCGAGTTGTAATACCAACCATTAAAACCTAATTCCTATACTTATTAATTTGATAAACTTATACTTCAATCAGCACATAATGCATCTTTAAGAATGGAGAATGATTTCAATTTGGCATCCAAATCGAAGATATGGGAAGCTACCATCAACTCATTAATTCCTGTTTCATCAACAAACTCTGAAATACTGTGTCTGAGCGTCTCTTTACTGCCAATAAACGTACACGAAAGCATTTTGTCTATGGAGTTTCTTACCTCTGGTATTTGATAACTCTCTGGAATTGAACTTGCTGGGCTTAATGGTTTACGAGTATCTGTGATGATTCCAATAAACAAATTCAATAAACTATTAAATGAAGATTTGGCTTCTTTGTCAGTATCAGCCCCAATAACATTCACGCAAGCCATCACGTAAGGTTTTTCCAAAACGGCAGAAGGTTTGAAATTATCACGATAAATTCTGATAGCAGCTCGGAATTGGGCTGGGGCAAAATGTGAAGCAAAAGCATAAGGAAGTCCCATTTCTGCCGCTAAATAGGCACTATCGGTACTCGAACCCAATATCCAAAGTGGAATTTCTAAGCCTTCACCTGGAAATGCCCTGACTTTGGCAATTCGATTTTTAGTACTGAAATATCTTTGTAATTGTCTAACGTCAGCGGGAAAATGTTGAGCATTATCAATATTATTTCTTCTTAAAGCCATTGCCGTAGGTTGATCAGAACCAGGAGCTCGCCCTAATCCCAAATCTATTCTATTTGGATAAATGGTTTCTAAAGTGCCAAATTGCTCAGCAATCACTAAAGGACTATGATTTGGCAACATTATTCCGCCTGAACCTACACGAATAGTATTTGTTTTCCCAGCAACATGACCAATCAAAACTGAAGTGGCAGAACTTGCAATGTATTCCATATTATGATGTTCAGCCATCCAGAAACGCTTGTAACCTAAAGATTCGGTGTGTCTGGCAATTTCAACAGTATTTGATATAGCAGTGCTGTGATTTCCTCCTTCCACCACAGTCGCTAGTTCCAATACAGAAATAGGTATTTTCGTCATTGTGTGTAATTACTTTCTTTAACAACCTAAAGCGTGTTTAGAAAGTTTCGACCATCTTCACCGAATTTATTTAATTCTTCCGCTTTTATTTTAAAAACGGTTTTCCTATAAAAATTTAATTGCCCTCAAGAACTGGATTAATTCATCAAATTTATCAGCAAAATCATCCAATTGAGCTTTTTTATTTGAACACTTACATTGATTTAATATCCCACACGTCAACGTTCTCAAACCAGCCATTGAACGGGATAAATTCTTTTTTTTGACGTTAGATTATCTTCTGCAAATGTTACATCTCTTATATGGTTATTGA
>JANXRS010000183.1 GCA_025356745.1 Arcicella sp. | reverse complement strand
GAAACGTTATAGAATCTTGGTCAATAGAAATAGATTGAAAAACAAGAAAACCATCAATCAGGTAATTGGTGTTTGTGCGGCTCTATGGAATTTTACAATTGAACCCTAACTTATTGATAATCAAATCACAACAAGTCTAATACTCACTTAACATGAAAGAGTTAAACACTAAAGAAAGATTACAAGAAGAAATAATTAACATTCTTAAAGTAAAATATCCAAGTTATCATGCAAAGTCTAAGTCTAAACTTGATTGGGGCAAAATAGAAAAGGATTTTAAAGGACAGAATAGCGAGAAATTATTTAAAGATTCTTCGCTAAGGAGAAATTTGGGATTTTCGAAAGTGCCTATAAACAAAGGCGAAAGTGTACAAATAGAAATACTTGAGCAGATAAAAGGTATTATTCAAGGAAAAAGCAAAAAAGAAATTGATTCTATTACAATATCATCTTCGGGTACTTCAAATTTTGAAGGATATTATTTAATGCTGTCCCCCAGCTCAAAGGATGATTGTTTAAATCTATTTCCTTTAGAAATATTATCAAATGGAGATTTCAACCTCAAGCATGTCAATGATGATTATATTAAAGGCATAACAAGTTTAAATTCAAACCATCTTTCTTTCTATGCAAATAGAATATACAGCATATCAGAGTCTAATAATTCATTCCGTTTTCATTCCGTGTTCAATGTCCCAGCAAATAATCGAAATGATTTAGCACCTTTCAACTTAGGTGTTGCAACTCGCAGAGGACGAAAATCTTCAGATCTTAAAGCTGTTATAGAAATATTAATTAAGATTGACAAAAACCTTTATGAAGCTTTTATGTTGAAAGCACTTACCTTGGAAAGGTATATAGGTGGGGAAGGTACATCATATCACCTACAAGAAGCAACAAATACATATCTTGAATCAGAATACGCATCTAAAATTTTAGAACAACAAATTGAAATAGAAGTCACTGCTAAAGGGGGTAAAATCATTAGTAATAGAAAAAACTTTACCGATGTTATAGATTTATTTTTTATTTTTTTAATGGATGAAGATAAAGGTGATGAGGATAAAAATACTAATTCAATTCAATTGAATGAATATTGGTATAAAAAATTCAATAAGACTATTTCAGATATAAAAGACATAGAAGAAATATAGAAAATAGAATCATGTTTTAATCTTAAAACTGCCTCCCAGAATCCTGAGAGGCAGTTTTATACCTACTCCACCACCGCAACGCCACCCCCTGAATACGAACGATACTCCCCACGATACATCGCATCTGCTGACACTGGTCCCATTTGGAATTTACCTTTTGAAACGGCTCTTACTAAATAATAGAACGTTTGCGGTTTACTGGAAATATTGGTAAAGAAGGTGATTCTGTCGTCTCGCATATCGAAATGTTCGGGTGTAGTTTGGTCTTTTACCCACACTAAATCACGGTCGGCCGTCAATCTTGGGTTTTCTATTTCTACGCCTGCGGGCAACATATCTGTAACCACCACATTATCAACCGCCAATACGTTGGCACTTTGAAGCGTAATTTTTACCACAATCAACTGATTTTGCTTGAATTTTGCAGCACCCAATGGTTGCCCAGAGCGACTATAAAATTGCTTTCTTACCTTCAAAATATTGTCAATTTGTTGATATTTTCCCGTTGCACTAAGTCCTTCGGCTTGGGCAAAATAATAGAGACTTCCCTTTCCTTGTGTGCGGATAATTGACTGATTACCGATGTTTTTAATTAGTAAGTCTTTCGCCGTAAAATTCCCTAAAACCTTATTATTACTTGAAATTGAAGCTGTTACGGTACTTGCATTGGCTTTCTTTGCTAATTTACCCAATGCTAAAAATGCAAAGGCTTGTTCTTGGGTGGTTAAATGCGGTTCAGTTTTTAAATTTTGGGATAATTGTCTCGCCAACGTTGGAATTTGTAAGTTATTGGGATCTGTATCAATCAAGGTATTTAAAACTAATGCCTGATTTCTAATCGGCGAGCTAAAACTTCCGCCCGATTGTTTTTCAGTAATTTCTGAACCATAATTTTTCGGTAGAATGGCGTTGTAACTTTTCACTTCACCAATCAAACTATATGCCGCCGCCAACAGATATTTTGAGTCGGTGGTGAGCAAGTCAATATTAGATTTGTAATAATTCATCACCGAACGATTTGGCTTGCCTGCCATCGCTAAAACGTATAAACTGTAAATAGTTTCACGAGCCGCAATGACTTTGGTTTCGTAAGTTCCCGTTGCTAAAAAGTAATATTCTTTATCGGTCATTTTTGTATTTGAAGTAACCGTCAGATACTCAATTAATTTACCCAATGTTGAACTATTTATCTGAAAATCGTTCTTTTGTGCTTCTAACATGAAGTGTGTAGCATAAGCAGAACCCCACCAAGATTCACGGTCGCCCCCTTGCCAATACGATAATCCACCGCTTGGCAATTGCATCGTTTCGAGTCTGTGAATTGCGGCTTCTACATTATTTCTTGGGTTCAAATCATTCTCGCCTGTTTTCATGTACGGCTTTTTCCCCGCCTGAATCTGTTTGACAAACTCGGAAAAATACAATTGAGGAAAGGCAGTAGAAATGGTTTGTTCCACGCAACCATAAGGATAATTCAAGAGACTTTGGAACTTATCCATAAACTGAATCATTGGTGATTTACTGACAGTTATTTCCGTTTTCAATGAACTTGGAATGTAGTCATTTACCAAATTGACATTGCTGACCGAACCACCATTTATTATGCCAGCTACCGAAGTTTTCAGCAAAGAAGTCGTTGGGCGGATTGTTAATGCTATCTTTTCAGTAAACTTTTCTTTCAATCCATTTACCACCACATTCACCGTTGCATTGCCAATACTTGATGCGGCCTTCACGGCAAAATAGGCTCTTCCTTCTTTTTCAGCAGGAATTATTAAAGTCTGCGAAGTATTCCCTACAACCGATAAACCACCTGATAATGAAATGGTTGCAGTAATATTAGCATTTTGTTTCGTAGTATTTGTGATGTTTACAGGCACTTGAATTTCATCATTTGGCGAAGCAAATCTTGGTAAAGCCGTGGAAATTACCAAGGGGTCAGCTACTTTCATGTTTTTAGTTGCCGAACCAAATGCCTCATCTTTATAAGCCACTGCCATGATGCGTAAATCGCCCGAAAATTGGGGAATATCAAATTCAAAAGTTGCTTCTCCATTAATACCCGTTTTCACAATTCCCGACCAAATTGCTACTAAATTAACCCTCCCATTATTCAAAGGATTAACCCGTTTTTCCATGTCGTAACCATCACCCCCAATAGACGATGAACCTGAAATGGATAATTCTGGAAATAAGAACGGATACAAATCAAAACTCTCAACCTCTAAGGCCTGTTTCTGATAAAAGTGGGCGTAAGGATCAGGAGTTTTGAAATTTTTGAGTTGTAAAATGCCTTCATCAACCACCGAAATTGTTAATTCTGTATTTCCTTTGGTCTTGATGGTTACTCGCTGTTTGGTTTTTGAACGAGATTTTTCAACCGCCATAATTTCAATAGGTAAAGAGTTATCAAGGTCTTCTACCATCACGGGGGCGTATCCGTGAGCAACTGTCAAAGGCATATTTGAGCCATCCATCGGACGAATTAGCGTTGCCGAAACATATACATTTGGTAAATGTTCCTTGCCCACGGTGAAACTCAATTCAGCCGATTTTTTATCCGTTTCAATCACAAAATTCTCCAAAACATGATTTCTTTCAATCGTAACAATCAATTTTCCCGGAAATGGTGTTTTAAAAAGCACCTTCGCTTTGTCGCCTACTTGGTATTTTTCTTTATCAAATTCCATCTCAACTTTCCCCTCATTATTGACCTCAAACGAAGAGTTTTCCGTAGTTCCATATCCATAAGCATAAAAACCTTGAGCAGTCCAAGATTTTGCTCCTTCACTATGAACCCGAATTTCATACTCGCCCGAAACAGGTGGTGCATAAGAAACCATTGCCTTGCCACCTTCAAAATTCATGGTGCGAGAATAAACGACTTTCGTTTGTTTTTTGGACGAATATTTTAAAGAATTATCCGCATTTTTCTCAATAACTGTCTGATAATCAAACCGTACAATTTCCACACGACCTTTTGCCGAAACTGGTTTTCCGTCTTTATTTAAGGAAATTAAAGGAATTTGTGTGGGAACATTGGTGCCAATATAAGTATCTGGCATTCCAATTCCGTAGAAAATGGATTGCGTAAAAATATCCAACTTTTTTAGCCGATTAACAGGACGACCCGTTTCATCAAAAACGGTAACGTATGTTTTTGCCTCCAAAACGCCCATATTTGCGTAGGTCGCAGGGATTTGAAAAGACTCCAAAGCCAAGCCATTTTGGTTAGTTACGCCTTCACGAGCAATCATTTCAAAATTTGTATTGTCTTGAATATCAAATATATAACCTTTGTATTCCTTCGGTTCAAAAAGTTTTCGGTTAAGTTTCAATTCCATCTGATAATTCCGATTGGAAGCGGGCGGACCAAATAAATTCAGTGCCGTTGCTGTGATTTCAAGTGTCTCGCCATTGCGATAAAATTCCTTCCCAGCTTTCACATCCACTTTGATTCTGTCGGGCATAAATTCTTCAATAGAAATATTCTGAGAAGCCAAAAGTACATCATTAGCATTCAATACTTCCACTACATACACACCCGTGATGGATGCACGGTCAGTAGGAACCGACATTTCAACCGCTCCTTGGGCATTTGTATTTTTTTTGAAGATTTTAAATTCTTTGCCATTCGGTAAAAGTAGACGAACCTTTACAGGAATTTCACCGACAGATTCCCAATTATTTTTACGAATAATAGTATTAAAATGCAGCGTTTCACCTGGGCGATAAATATCTCTATCACCGTAAATAAACGCTTCAAAACCAGAGGTATTATCACGTTTTCCCTCCACATCAAAACGGGAAGTTTCCACAGCTGCTCCGTCCATGAAAAGGTAATTAAAATCATCTTCGGTGTGAGCCGTAATCATGGCAGGACGAAATTTTGAAACTTTAAATTCCTTGAAAACTGCCATGCCTTTTCCATCTGTTTTTGCGGTTTGAATCGTCTGATTATTAGACGAAATCAAACTTATTTCCACGCCATTTATTGGCTCAGCGGTTTTGATGGAATTTGTAAACACAACTACTTCATTTTCAGACGATTTCATGATCATTCCAATATCCGAAATACTCACTAATTTGGTCGCTTTATTGTAATATTCATCGTTGGAATTAACGCTGACAATATAAATTCCTTTAATGGAATTTTGTTCGGGCAGAGACAAATTCAAAGCTCGTACGCCTTTGGTTTTAGCCAGATTTGCCGTTTCAATAGTTTTGTTCACAATCACATCCGAATATTGCCCCGATTCGTCCGTGTCATACGCAAATACTTTCGCCTGACCGTTTCCTTGTTCATCATAATTTTCGTAATCCTGATAACGGCTACTCGTCAAAAAGTGCAAAATGTTATTTTCGTAAATCTTCGCAATTCTAACGTTAACTTTGGGCGTATTGACAATATTTATGGCAATGTTTTTATTTCCTTTTGATGATAAATAAACGGCTTTTTTATTAACAAATCCAATCGAAGCGGGCATTTGTCCAAAGTATAAATCTTTTACATAATCATCTGATAATGAAGCACCTAAAACGCCTTTGGCTTCTTTATTTATTGTTAAAGTATAATTATCCGATTCATTAAAATCGCCTCTGATAATAAATCCATTTTCTGTAATTTCTGCCTTCGTTTCAAGCGTTGGTATTTTGGGTTTTGCTTTTACAGGGGCGGGTATTTGTTCAAGGGGATTCCCTAAAGAATCATACTGATAAATAGGTTCTTCAACAGTTTCGGAGGCACCATTAATTTCGATTTTATAAACTTTCTCTACATCTTGAACACTAATTGTTTGGTTAGTAATTACTTTCACATAGCCTTGATTATTCTCAAAATTATGTTGTACGTCCGTAATTTCTAGCGTTTTTACGTCGGGTAATGATGTTTCCAAGGTTAATTCTTCGGTAGTTTCATGCTTAGCATTAGGCATCGAAAGTCCTTTTTCCAAACTGATTTTTAAAGATTTTCCTTCACTATCAGAAATGCCTTTCAATTTGAGTGAAATAGTAGTAGAAGACCCAGTTTGATTTAATTGAAAATCATATTTTTTATCGTCTGAATCCTTAATAGTCAGCATTTTTGCAACTTCTTGGGGATTAACTGGATAGTTAAAATTCAATTTCAAAACGGCAGTTCCTTGTCCATCTTCACGAGATTTTGTCCAGAAACTATCCACATTTTCCAATTTTAAATAAGGCGTATGAAATTTAATTTTATCTGAACTTAGTCCAAATTTTTTCTCAGATTTCGCCGTAACTGATTTATTTATCGTAGCCGTATATTCAGTGGCAGGTTCAAAACCCACGGCAGGCGAAAACACGAGTTCATTCGTGGCTGTCCACTTAAATTTACCTTCCACTTTGGGCGAAATTTCAAGGTATGGTTCAGCCTCCCAAGTATTCAAATCAGATTCACGTACAAGGTCTTTATCGAATGTAAACACAAGATTTTGAGCTAATTGTACTTCATCTTCAAAGTTCATATTCGATACAGAAACGTTATCGAATTTAGAACATGAAATAAAGAATAAGAAAGAAAAAAATAGTAAATAAGCAGTTTTTTGAGGAAAATGAAATGTGGTTTTCATGAAGAAATTGCCGGTTTCTGAAACCGAGAAATTATATGGTTTAAATAATAATAGAAGTTCAGAAAAGTTTGAATGATTTTCAACTATTTATAGATAAATCTTTTAAATAGTCGCATTCTTTCAATCCAAAAATGCCACCAATTTTCCAAATGCCCTTGCCCGATGCGAAATTTTCCCTTTCTCGGTTAAAGACATTTCAGCGAAAGTGGCTGTATATCCTTCGGGGACAAAAATAGGATCGTAGCCAAAGCCTGCTGAACCTCTTAAATCAGTAATAATTTGCCCTTTAATAATTCCTTCAAACTGTGAAATTTTTCCGTTTTGAATTAAAGTAATCACCGTTCTAAATTGAGCGGAACGGTCATTTTTATCCGATAAATTCTTTAATAATAAATTAACATTATCCGCATGACTTCGTTGTGGTCCTGCATAATGAGCAGAGTCAACGCCTGGCTCGCCCCCAAGTGCATGAACCTCCAAACCTGAATCATCAGCGAAACAATTTACTTGATAATGGTCATAGAGATATTGAGCTTTTTGCAAGGAATTAGCTTCCAGAGTATCACCTGTTTCAGGTAATTCTTCCGAACAGTGAATGTCTTTAAGACTTAATAATTCAAAACTATCGCCCAAAATCGCTTGAATTTCTTCTAATTTATGGGCATTGTTGGTGGCAAAGCAAAGTTTAGTTTTCATGATTTTATAACGTAAAAAGCCCTTCCATTACGAAAGGGCTCAGCTTTTAATTTATTTAATTCGTTTGTTCTATTTGATAACTCCTGTAACTTCTATCTCAAAAAGTAGAGGTGTATAAGGATTAATTGTATAAATTCCTGTTGAACTATTCAGACTTCCTTTAACACCATAACCTAATGAAGAAGGAAAGATAAATATGCCTTTATCACCAACTTTCAAGAGCTTTGTGGCTTCCTCAAATCCTGCTACAACAGCAGACTGTCCAAGGGCAAATGTAAAACTTCCTGTGTCGAATTGGTCGGTATAAACATAAAATCCATTAGTATCTCTACTACGGTTCTTGAATAAGAATTTACCTGTGTAATTAACAATCGCTGATTTTGCTACTTTTACAGAATCACCCGTTGCACCACTTTTTGTAATAAAATATTGAATTCCCGAAGCAGTTTTCTTAGGAGTTAATCCTGCATATTTCTGTGCAACATATTCATTAACTTGTTCTGTTTCGTTACGAGTAGAAATCAACGTTGCTTTCAAAGCTGTTGGGTCAGTAGAGTTGGTTGTTTGAGGAAACACAAAAGTTCCCGTTTCTCCTTCTTTCAACAACGCCACTCCATAATTTAACAAAGTATTATAAGCCAAATAGGGATATGCCAACGGAACATTCAGATTAACCGCTGTACTGTCTAAAATAGTACCATCTAATTTAGTATAAGTATAATGAACCTTCACGTATTCATTAGTCAAAGGCACTCTACCCGTTGGATTCGGCTTACTGACTACATAAAATATACCATCAGTATTTTTCGTAAATGTCAATCCTTTTGATGTACCATAAGCAGTAATCTTAGCTAAAGTCTCAGCGGTAACATCAGTACTTGGCGTTGGATCCGTGGCAGTTGAACAAGCTACCGTTAAACCCATTAAACCAAAAATTAATACCGTATAAATATTTTTTTTGTTCATTATTTTATTTGTCTTTTAAAGCTACCATTTCTACATCAAAAATCAGCGTTGATTCTCCTGGAATCTTAGCCCCACTTCCTGTTCTTCCATATCCTAAACCAGAGGCAAAAATGAAGGTTGCTTTTTCTCCAAGTTTCATTTTTGCTACACCCGCAGCGAAACCTTGAACCAGAGAATTTGTACCACCAACGGTATAATTCAATGAATCTGTCCGACTAACATTACTATCAAAAACGAATCCATTTAAAAGTCTTCCTGTATATTTTAATTTAGCAACTTTCCCTGTAATAACATCAGCTGCTCCTTCTTTCACACGGATATAACGTAAATAATTTGTGTACCCCGTAGTGGTACTAACTAACGGCACTTTTTCGGTTACATTAATTTTATTCTTAGCAACATATTCATCAATCGTAACTTCCTCACTGTATATTTTCATAAATGAAATATCACAACGAATCGGTGAATTTGCAGGTAAATTCGGAAATACCTGAGAATTTCCTGCCAAAGTTGAAGGCAAAATAAAGGTTGCTCGCTCGCCTTCGTGCATATAGGGAAGCATTTTTAGAAAAACATTTGTATTACTTCCATTATTTACAAACGTAAAAGGTCGATTTCCAAGCACTGATGAACTATCAACTTTATCGCCATTTAATCTTGAAATAACGTAATGCAACCGTACCGTGTCACCCAAAGCCATCACTCTGCCGTTTGGATTTGCGTTTGTAATAGTATAATAAACACCATTAGATGCTTTTTGAGTGGTTAGCTTTTTGGCACTAATATATTGTTGAATTTGAGTTTCGTTTTGTTGTAAAATAATATCATCTTCCAAAACCACTTTTGATAGACATGAACTCAACGAAACCAATAGTGTTCCAAACAATAGAATTGGTAATAATCTGATTTTCATTATATTATCTCGATATTCGAGACGTAATTTTAGTTTTTAAATAAAACGCAAAATAACAACATGGATTGCGTTTTTGGAAGTTAAAAACTGTTAAAACTGTGTGAGGAGGAAAGAATTCAAGGAAGAAGGGAGACAGAAGAAAAGCATTTTGCTCATCCCATCTCCCTTCTATCCTTTCTCCTTATATTACTGTCCTTTCTTGAAATCCAATAATTCTACTTCAAACACTAAGGGTGAATTTCCTGGAATTGGTCCTTGTCCTTGCTCTCCATATCCAATAGTTGGAGGAATCAAAAATGTAGCTTTTCCACCTTTTTTCATCATCAATAATGCTTCATTGAACCCTGGAATCATTCCACCAATGGGCATATCCATATTTTTATTTTGGTCAAATACTTTACCATCCATGAATTTACCTACATAATTACACTTGCAAACATCTCCATTTTTTGGACTATCTCCCGTTCCTTCTGTTTTCACAGCATACTGCAAACCTGAAGCCGTAGTTTTGAATGTCATTCCTGAATTTTTTACGTAATCAGCCATTAATTGAGGCAATTGTGCTTTGCGAGTTTCAGCATCTGCTTTTACTTTCGCTTGTTCAACCGCCATGTCCTTGTCAAACTCTGCTTTAGTCTGTACTTTCAAGATTTTAACAGTATATTTTATATCAGTTCCTTTTTTAAGGAATGGAGGTAATTGTTGTCCAGACTTTCCAATTGAATCAACGGGAACATAAATTGTGGCACTATCACCCAATGATAATAAACGTAAACCGTCACGTAAAGAACCTTTATATCCATCCTGACCAGCAGCAGCAATCATATCACGAGCAGGTTTTGTTGCATCTATTTGTTCTTGAAGCAATGAATCTGACCCCGTTTTAATTTTAATTAAGAAAGAAACGATGTCGCCATCCTTCAATTTTCTGGCTTTATCATCATGGCTATGAAATTGAATTTTTACGCCTTCTTTTACTTCGACTTTGTTTTTGTTACATCCGACCAACATACTGGCGGCAATCATTACTACACTTAGTTTTTTGAACATTTTTCTGTTTGTTATTCGTTAGTTTTTAATATTAAATTGATATTTTAGCATTGATAGCATTACTCAAAGTCATACCATCAATGTTTCTACGGCCACTTTTAACTCTTCACTGCTAAAAGCATTTCTTGATATTCTGGTAAAATACTCAATAATTTCTCCACTGTTCCGGTTAAGCCAATGCCCGTTGTTTTTCCACCCGAAGCATTTCTATGACCTCCACCATTAAAATATTTTGAGGCAATTTGATTAACGGCAAATTCTTCTACTGAACGGAAAGACATCTTTACGGCTTCAGGTCTGTCCACAATAATAATTGACATCACGATTCCTTCAATCTGTAATCCATAATTTACAATTCCCTCTGTATCACCCGTTTGTGAATTAAATCGCTTTAATTCTTCTTCCGTTACGGTGAAATAAGCTACTCTATATTCTGGTAGAACAACTAATTTTTCGGATAAAACGTAGCCCAAAAATTTCATCCGTTCCACCGTTGAACTATCATAAATTCTTCGGTGAATAAGGTTTGTATTTACACCCAATTCCATAATATCTGCCACAATTCTGTGTACTGCTGGTGTTGTGCTTGGATGTCTAAACGAACCGGTATCCGTCATAATTCCTGCGTATAAACACTCGCAAATTGGAATATCCAAAAGACATTTTTCATCCAATAATTCAATTAACTGAAATATCAATTGAGCCGTTGCTGCTGCTTTTGTATCGTGGTAAGAAAATTCCGCAAAATCTTCTGGAAAAGTATGATGGTCAATCATAACTTTTATAGCCTTCGATTGTCTTACGGGTTCTGCCATTGATTCAATTCGTGCTAAAACCGAAAAATCAAGGCAAAAAATAATATCTGTATTTGCAATTAGATTATTTGTTTTACCACGAATTTTATAGTTTTCGTAATTCATAACCTCTTCATTTCCAGACATCCATGCAATAAAACTTGGATAGTCGGAGGGCGTAATGACTGAAACTTTATGACCTTTCTTTTTTAAATAACCTGCCAGACCCAAAGACGAACCAAGGGCATCAGCATCTGGCTTAAAATGGGTAGTAATCACAATGTTTCGGGGCGTATTAATTAACTCACGAAAGGCTTCAAGATTTTGCATTAGTATTGAAAAATGGTTAGTGTTTTTAATAATAAATTTGAAGTATTTGTTCGTAAATAGCTGATTATCTTTTTACTAAGCAATTCAAAAAATAAATTCGAATAATTCTGAAATCTACTGACAAATTCCTAAAATTTCATTATAAAGCACAAAGTTAGGGAGAAATATTCACAAAAAAGACGGTAAGGTTTCTAAAACAGATTAGGTTGCGTAATTTTGTGAAAATTTTACTTTTTACAATCTATAAATACTATTCCATGGCAACTAACAGAACATTCACGATGATTAAACCTGATGCCGTAGCAGATGGTAATTCAGGGGCAATTATTAAAATGATTGAAGAGGCAGGTTTTCGAATTGTGGCAATGAAGAAAACATCATTAACACATTCACGTGCAGGCGAGTTTTATGCAGTTCATGCTGAAAGACCTTTTTACGGAGAGTTGTGTGAATATATGTCATCTGGGTCAATTATTCCAATGATTTTAGAAAAAGAAAATGCCGTAGCAGATTTCCGTTTATTAGTGGGAGCAACCGACCCTACTAAAGCTGATGAAGGAACAATTCGTAAATTATTTGCCAAATCAATTGGAGCAAATGCTATTCATGGTTCAGATTCTGACGATAATGCTGCCATTGAAGGAAATTTCTTCTTCGCAGGATTAGAGCAGTTTTAATAATTAATGTAAAGGTCATTCGCAAACGATTAGCAATTAAAAAGAGATGGATTTGAAAGTATTAACTTCAAATCCATCTCTTTTTAATATCAATTTTTAACTATCCATTAGATATCAATTTTTATCTTTATCATACGAATCTGAATCGCCTAAATCTTCTCCCATTATTTTATTTGCTGCTTTTTTTAGACTTCCAAAAATATTCCATCCCTTCTTTTTTTCAACTTCTGGGCTTTTTGAACCCTTATGATTTCCATTTAACTGTTGAACATTTACTGGAACAATAATTGGCGGAGCATCTTTCCGTAATTCTTTATAAATATCTTCTCGTTCGTCAATGTCTTTAATTCCTTTCCAAACCAAACCAACGGCTGTGGCATAAGTAGGATTTTTAATTTCTTCGGTAAGGGTTTTCCCTAAATTTTCGTTAGGATGTCCAATTCTCACATCACGCCCCGTCACTCGCTCAAACAACTCACCAATGTATGATATTTGAACGCTTCCGCCAGTGAGAACGATTCCACAGTTCAAACGATTGCCATATCCACAACGACTGATTTCTGCCTCAACCAAAGCGACAATTTCTTTTAATCGTTCTTCGATAATAATACCTACGTTTTTAACAGAAATTGTTTTGGTTTTACGTCCATTTATGCCTGGAATGGATACAACTTCTTCAACCGATATTTCATCAGCCACTGCACAGCCAAATTTTATTTTCAATTGTTCTGCATATTCAGTTGAAATACCACAACCTTGTTCAATATCTGCTGTGATAGAATCTCCTGCAAAGGGCAAAACAGCAATATGACGAACAATTCCTTTATGAAATATTACTATTTCGGTCATAGCACTACCAATATCCACTAAACATACACCGCTTTTCTTTTCTTGAGGAGTGAGTACTGCTAAAGAAGCTGCAAAAGCAGAAAATACCAAGCCGCCTTCAATTTCAATTTTCTCTTTGGCACTTTCAATGCAACGTTTCGTTTTATCGAATTCTGCCTGTGGAGAAGTTATCATCATAAAATCACCCTGTAATTTTAATCCACTGATTCCAACGGGGTCATAAATATTTCCGATTGAATCAACAAAATATTCCTGTGGAAGGGTATGAATAATGGCGTTTCCTTTAGAGATAAAAGTTCGTTTGGCATCATTGGCAACTTGATCAACATCCGTAACGGTTACTTCTTCGCCTTCTGTTTGTCGTGTAATGATTGAACGGTGTTTTGTGATATGGATGTTTGGTCCTGCCACACTCGCAAAGACACCTCTGATGTGAATATTTGCCTGATTTTCAACTTGTTCTATGGCCGATTGGACGGCTTCAATGGTCTTATTTACATTCAAAACGACACCCTTTGATACTTGACCAGTTGTGTCAGCTTTACCCAAACCAAGAATTTCCAGCTTGCCCAAATGGTCAAGTCTGCCGGCAACCACATTCACTTGCTTACTGCCTATGTCAAGTCCAACAATTATTTCACTCATGGGAGGGTAGTTTTATATTGGGTTTAAGAGATTAGGAAATTAGGGGTAGGGTTTGAGATAAAATGGATAAAAATTATTTTATTCCTTATTTATAAAGGTAAAACCTCTAAATTTACGAATCGTCAATCCCTGTTTATATAATTCCTTTACTCACAAACAATCTGATTTCTATATTTAACACTAATCTTTTTATATTTATCCCAGCCTTTTGAGGGCAGGATTTCTTTATACAATATCTTTAACTTTTTGAACTTAGCTTCAATCTCAATTCCCATTCCAAATTCAATTTGATGATTACCGATTTCAGGGATTAACGTAATTCCACCATCTCTTTCAATAATTAATTGTGTAATTTGAGCTTTCCAAAAAGCATCATCATTAATAGCAGTAATAAGGTCGAGAATTGGTTTGTTCTTTTTTCCTTTTAAACTATGTATCAATTCAAAATAATTACCTGATAATAGTAAAGCTCTAATAGTATAATGCGGGGAAATACCAATTAATTCTCCTGTATCAGTTACGTAACTATTTTGTTCATTGTTACTTACTATTCTGGCAATAGGAGTGTGTTCCTCAATATCAACTGTTAATTCACCACTCAAATCACGGTGAACTTGACAATTTTTTACCAGTCGGTTCATTCTAACATTATTTTCAATTTTCTTGAAACTAATGTTATCAAAAGGTTTCCCTTCTGGACTTTCAACAACATTTGGAGCGATAAGTGAATATATTTCTTGGGATGTGGTTAGACGGTTCTCATTATTACCATTAATGAGAATATTGATTTTCTTGCACTTCTGAAGACGGTGGATATTTTCCGCAAAAACTACAAGATACACTGATATACCCGCCAAAACTGCGAACCATATCCATTTTTTAAACTTCAGTAAGGATTTCAATACAACTATGTTAACAGTTTGAGTTTGGAACGCAAATATGGTAAGACTTTTTCTTTGCGAATCTCAAATCTAATTAAAACTACACAAAATTATAAAAAAATAGCTAAAACTTTACAATTTTTTATTAAAAGGGAAAATTAGGGGAGAGTAGCGTTATTTTTACAGGTAATAACTGATGTTACGCACACTGATTTAGTAGACTAATGTTTTGTTTTAGTGTTTGGAGTTTTCTCATGGACACTTTCATGGCATTGATTACTAAAATTGATTTGATTGCAAAATGATTTTTCTTGGTATTGAC
>JANXRS010000178.1 GCA_025356745.1 Arcicella sp. | reverse complement strand
AACAAGGAAAGTATTTTGGAGGTTTTGCCAAGCCCAAATCCACCATTTAGCTCCGTTTACTTTTGCTCCTGTTTCATCAGAACCAACTACTGAACTTTGCAAGATTTGAGTTTTTATTTCTTGATAAACACCCTGACATTTCTGGGCGGAACGTTCAAGAATATTACCAATACTTCCTTGTGAAACAGGAAGCGAAAATAATTGAAAAAATAAAGATTGTAAGCGTTTGAAAGAAATAAATTGATAAACCGAAAAGTAGCCTACCAACGTTTCAACGCTACTTCCGTATTGAATTGGAGCATTTACTCCCAATGGAAAATCGGCTAATTGTTGATGCTGACAAGTAGGACATTGACAAGTATATTGACGATATTCTTCATAAATGGGAACCATTGGAGGAATTTCGATGACTTGTCGTCTGGCTTTTAAAGTGAATAATGCCTCAGCAAGAGATTGACCACAAACACTACAAAAATCACTCTTTAATTCAATGATTTTATCAGGTTTTTCACTCATTTCCAAAGTCGAACCTTTATGCCCAATTTGACCGCCATTAGGACGAGTGCTTACGGGACGGAGGCTTTTGTTTTTTGAGAATAAATCACTTGAAGGGGGCAACGAAGAATTATGTGAGTCCTTCTTGACATTCCTTTTTTGAAGTAAATCAAGTAATAATTCCACCTTCTCTTCCAAAGACTTTATCTTTTGAGATTGGAGAACAAGTAGTTCTTGTTGTTGCGATATGGTTTCTTTATCAGACAAGGAGTAAGTTTAATGTTTTTTAACCAAATAAACTAATCAGAAAAAGAACCTGAGTAGTTACCTAAATCATTGGTGGCGGTTTCTTTGCTTACCCCAAAAATAATCGTGGTGTACTCAGTCTTTGTGCGGTTCTTATCGTAGGCTTGGGTATTGTTATGATGCTCCACGACAAGGGTATTAGTTGCATCATAGACCGTTGAATCTCGTGAACGAGTGCATCAAAAAGTGTGGGGCAAGCACATTTTTATTTCAAAAAAATAAGTTTAAGATTGCTTATTGAACTTGATTTACTTTTAGGTTAAGAGTATGCTGTACCCCGATTTTAGGACACTGTTGATAAGTGGAAACTTATTATCTTTATCTTAAAATAATTCAATTATGCCAAAAGGAATTAGACGTAATTACGATGAGAATTTCAAAACTAAGGTAGTTTTAGAAACACTCAAAGAACAAAAAACTTTATCTCAATTAAGTAGTGAGTTTGGACTTCATGCCAATCAAATTAGTGATTGGAAAAAGCAGGTTATCACTGGATTGCCGGGCTTGTTTGGAACAAAGAAAGAGTCTGTTTCAGAAGATATTCAGGAAGAATTAACCGCCCCACTTTATCAGCAAATTGGGCAATTAAAGGTCGAAAACGACTTTCTAAAAAAAAAGTTGCACAAGAACTCATAGGATTGTCTGGTGTTGAAAGAAAAAAAAGGATTGAGGTCAATAACTCAGAATTAAGTATCGAAAAACAGTGTCAATTATTAGGTATAAGTAGGTCAAGTTATTACTATGAGCCGTGTGGTGAAAGTTCTAAAAACTTGATACTTATGAAAGAAATAGACAAGCTCTATACAAAGTATCCTTTTTATGGTTCAAGACGTTTAGCCGTCAATTTACCCACTGAGTTTCAGCCAATAAACATCAAAAGAGTAATTAGATTGATGAAAATAATGAATATTGAGGCTATTTACCCGAAACCAAATTTATCAACACCTGATTTACAACACAAAATTTATCCGTATTTGTTAAGGGGAAAGAGAATAATTAATATCAATCAAGTATGGTCAACGGACATTACTTATGTGCCGATGGAGCATGGATTCTTATATTTATGTGCGGTTATTGATTGGTATTCACGATACATTTTATCTTGGGAGGTTTCAAATACATTATCAAGTGATTTTTGCATAAGAGCATTAAATGATGCACTAAAAACTGGACAAAAACCCGAAATTTTCAACACTGACCAAGGCTCTCAATTTACCTCGAATGATTTTACTAAAATATTAATTGACCAAGAAATTCAGGTATCTATGGACGGCAAAGGAAGAGCTTTGGATAATATTTTTATCGAAAGATTTTGGAGAACAATTAAATATGAGGATATTTATATCAAAGAATATAAGGATGGCAAATCTCTTTTTAAAGGACTATAATGTACCCCAAATTTAGGACAACCCTTTAATAAGACGGAAGTATTGCTAAATTTGGTATTATGAATAAGCACAGCAAGCGTAAATTCACTCCTGAGTTCAAGTTTAAGGTCGCCCTTGAAGCACTTCAAGAGAAAC
>JANXRS010000161.1 GCA_025356745.1 Arcicella sp. | reverse complement strand
GTATGCTATTCCGTATGATGAACATCCAACAGCATTAGCAAATGAAGTATTAATTAAACAATTAGTAAAAGATATAAACTAAATTTAACATTATGGATTTCTTAACAGACCTTTTTAGTTTTTTGAAAGAGCGTAAAAAATGGTGGCTCTTTCCCGTAATTTTTGTATTACTATTAATTGGTGTCCTCATTGTTATTGGTGGTGGTTCAGCCATTGCCCCATTTATTTATACGTTATTTTAATGAGTTGTGATTTTTGAGTTAGAGATTTGCGAATTTAATACGTAAATCTCTAACTTGAAACTCATAAATTATACACATGAAAAAAGAAAAAACTATTGAAACCATGCTTGTCATTACTGTCGGGATGTTGGTATTATATTTTGTATTCAAAGACAAAACTTGGGGAAATTATTTCTTAATTACTTCTCTAATAATGGGATTAATTGGCGTTTTTTCAAATTTCTTGAGCGAAAAAGTTGCTTGGGTTTGGGGAAAAATAGCTCATATTATGGGTACATTTAACTCGTATGTATTGTTATCAGTAGTTTTTTTCGTGTTTTTAACACCCGTTGCTTTTTTATTTAAATTAACTCGCAAGGATTTGTTGAAATTGAACGCTCAAAAAAAAGGTACAGTTTACGAAGAACGTAATCACTTGTATGTAGCCAAGGATTTAGAGAATGTGTGGTAAATTGTAGGTTTTAGATAGTAGGGGTTAGGTGTAAGTCCACTCATAACTAAAACTTAATACCTAAAATCTAAGAAAATGATAAAAATTGTAATTCCTCTTTATAATGATTGGGATGCTCTTGAATTGCTTCTTTTTGAAATTAAAAAAAGCGTTTCTGTTGAATTATTTTCTAAACTTTCCTTCGTAATTGTTGATGATTGTTCATCAATTCCTTGTGATATTCAACGATTTTATGGGTATAATTTATCAATAATAAGACTTTGGCGGAATGTTAGTCACCAAAAAGCTATTGCTTTAGGAATTTCATATATTACGCAAGAGACTAGTTTTGAGAAGGTTATCGCAATGGATTCTGATGGAGAAGACAAACCTTCGGATATTCAAGTCCTTTATGAGGCTTCCCTTCTAGAACCTGATAAGATTGTCGTTGCTAAACGTGCCAAACGAAGAGAAGGATTGCTTTTCAGAATGGGATATTATTTTTATAAGTTACTTTTTGGCTTACTGACTGGTAAAGTTATTGAGTTTGGTAATTTTAGTATTTTACCCTTCCAACAAGCCCAAAAATTAGCCTACGTTTCTGAAATTTGGAATCACTTTCCATGCGGAATTATTCGTTCAAAATTACCGTATTCTTCCATTCCAATTGAACGTGGAGTACGCCTTGCGGGTAAATCAAAAATGAATTTTGTGTCTCTGTTTTTGCATGGATTAAGCGCTATTTCTGTGCATCTTGACACTGTTGACATCAAGATTTTGATTGGCTCTTTAATCATGACTGCAATTGCAGGAGTTGGTGCGGTTGTTGTAATGATTGTTAAGGTATTATCTCCCGAAAATGCTTCTCTAGGTTGGGCAATAACTCTCGTGACAGCATCCATTATTATCATTTTACAAGCCCTATTGAGTTCTTTATTTCTTATCTTTACGGTGTTAAATTACCGTATCCAAAAGCATTTTATTCCTGCCAAAGAATATTCTGATTTTATTGAAAAAGTGGAAAATTTATGAAATTAAGTGTAGTTATTCCTGCCTATAACGAAGAAGAATCTCTTCCTGAAACCTTACATTCACTGTACGAGACTCTGGTCAAACATAACATTGAACATGAAATTTGTGTGACAAATGATAATTCAAAAGACAATACGGAACAGGTGTTGAAGGATTTACAAAAGCAAATTCCAACTTTGGTTTACTTCACCAATACAGGACCCAATGGTTTTGGCTATGCCATTAGATATGGTTTAGAGCGTTTTACAGGTGATTGTGTAGCAGTTATGATGGCCGATATGTCGGACTCTCCCGAAGATTTAGTGAAATATTACAATACCATGATTGAAAAAAATGTTGATGCTGTTTTTGGAAGTAGGTTCATTAAAGGAGGAGCTGTTTATGATTATCCGAGAGTGAAATTATATATCAATCGAGTGTCAAATTATGTAGTAAAAATGCTCACGGGAATCAAAACAAATGATACAACTAATGCCTTTAAATTATACAAAAGAGAAACAATTGAAGGGATAAAACCGTTTATGTCGGCACATTTTAATTTGACGGTTGAATTGCCACTCAAGACCTATGTACGTGGGTATTCCTATACGGTTGTGCCTAATAGTTGGCAAAATCGAAAATACGGAAAATCGAATTTAAAGATTAAAGAAATGGGTAGTCGGTATCTGTTTATTTTGTTGTATTGTATGATTGAAAAGTCATTTTCGAGAGGAGATTATATGAAGAAATAATCATTTTATTATGAAAATAAATGCCTTAACTCTGAAATTTGAAAGATGGCAAATGTTAAAATTATTCCCCAAAATATTGCAAAAACTAACATTGAAAACAGGATTTTTGGAATAGGAACTTTGAAAGAAAGTGCTAATAATGTTCCTCCAATGGGCGTAAAGAGTAAGGGCGTAAAACATGCAATACCCCAAATTCCTAATTTATGCCAGATTTTTACAGCAAAACGACTTCTTTTTGAAAATAATTTTGGTTTTGTTTTTCGATATTTCTCAATCAGAATCCTAACTTCTAAACCTATAAAGCACACCAATCCTACCATCGTCATCATGCCTATAATTGAACACAAGGCAGTTTCAATCCACGATAAATCAAGAAATAGACCCGCAATTGGACCATTGAAAAATTTAATGGCTGTTGCCAAAATTACTGTAAAATATTTACCTAATGGCATGATTTTGGGGTTGTGATACCTAAATAATTATTACCTTGCAAAGGTATTGCTCGCAGGGGAATTACTGCTTACTATTTTTAAAATTATGCTCAAAAAACTGCTTTTTCTTAATTTATATATTTTCATCTCAATAAGTCTTCATTCAAAAGCTCAAAGTGCCTTTGCTCCTTTGAATGAAGATTACTATCATCTTATTGACCGTTATGAAATAAAACGTGGAAAGTTCTCGGAAGGTTTCCACACAACCGTAAAGCCTTATACTCGAAAAGGAATTGTGGGTTTGGTTGATAGCGTTTGGGAGGATACTTCAATTCCTTTATCAAGGCAAGATAAGTTTAATCTCGAATATTTGCAAAATGATAGTTGGGAATGGATGAAATTTGACTCTATTGGTAGAAGTCGAAAACCGATTTGGAATACTCTTTATTTTAAGAAAGCTGATGCTTATTCCAGTTCAAATGATGTATTGGATATTCACGTAAATCCTGTAATAAATTTTGAAATAGGGTCTTTTGAAGGCTTACAAGGAAATCGAACTCTTACGCTCAACACAAGAGGAATTGAAATTAGAGGAATGATAAACCGAAAGGTGGGTTTTTATACTTTTATAACCGACAATCAAGCCTTAGTTCCTGACTATGTCAAAGATTTTACGGATAATTATAACCAAAATGAACAACGAAATGCGGGTATAAGGTTGCCAGGAATGCCAGGAGAAGGGTTGGTAAAAGAATTTAAAAATAATCCCAATAGTACAGATTTCTTCTCGGCAAGAGCATACATTACCTTTCAAGCTACTAAAAATATTCAATTACAGTTTGGGCATGACAAAAATATTATTGGTAATGGTTTTCGCTCAATGATTCTATCAGATAATGCTGCTCCCTATTTATTTTTGAAATTAAATACAACCGTAGGTATATTCCAATATCAAAATTTATTCACACAATTAATTTACACAGGCTTTAAATCAAATGACCAAATTTTTCCGAGAAAATACATGACAATGCATCATTTAAGTGTAAATATCTCAAAGAAATTAAATATTGGTTTTACGGAAAGTGTTGTATTTCATCGAGATAGCACTACAGGAAGTGGGTTTGATTTGAATTATCTTAATCCAGTAATTTTTTACCGATTTGTTGAAAGCTTTCAAGGAAGTGCTGATAATACTTTTATTGGCATAGATTTTAAGTGGAATTTTGCTAAGAAATACTCTCTCTATGGACAATTTATGTTGGATGAACTTAACACAAAAGAATTTTTTAAAAGTACGGGTTTTTGGGCAAATAAGTATGGCGTACAAGCGGGATTAAAATATATTGACGTTTTGGGAATTAATAATTTAGATTATCAAGTGGAATGGAATACTGCTCGTCCTTATACGTATAGTCACTATGATGATGTCAATTATACGCATTATAATCAAGCCTTAGCCCACCCGTTGGGAGCAAATTTTTATGAATGGTCGCATATTATTCGTTGGCAACCCATCAAAAAACTACAATTGACGGGCAGAGTAATTTACGCTAATGCTGGGGAAGATAGAACGCTAACTGAAAATTGGGGAAGTAATATTTTGAAAAGCTATGATACGAAAAGTAGGAAAGTGCTTTATAATGACCTCTATGGTAATTATACGGGACAGGGAAGAAGCACTGTGACCACTATTTTAGATTTTAGAGCTTCTTATCAAATCAAGCATAATCTTTTTATTGAGGCACATTATATGAATAGAAAATACGATAGTGCAGTTGATAAGTTAGATTATACTAACACAGTTTCTTCTTTTGGAATTCGTTGGAATGTTGCGGCAAGGCAGATGTTATTTTAGGAGAAAATTACCTCTCTCCATATTCAATCAATGCGGTTGCAGAAGTTTCAGACTCATTATGCAGACGATCGAATGAGGTAATATGATACACATAACCGCGAGCTTTCTCAGCGGTTGAATCCGTGAAAGTATTCTGTCTGCCGATATAAAGCATTTTATCAATCCGTTGAAAATCAGCTTTTTCTGCTCTTTCAAATCGATAAAGGGCAAAGTAGATGTTCTCGTTTCCATCAATGGCAGATTCGCCAGGTTGCCATGTTAAAATGGGTTTTCCATCTTCTTTTTTTGTTATAAAAACTTTCTGTGGAGCAAGTGGTGGAATGTCATCTTTCCAAGGCATTGATGGAATGATGGCAGGTCTTCGGTATAAATCAACCCTTAATGAATCTTGAAATCCTCCGTAATTTTCAGTTAATGATTTTGAACTGAAAAATAGTCCTCCACCAATTTGTTTGAACTGACGGTCAAGTCTGATTTGCGAAGGGGCTTCGGATAAACTCCAACCCGTTTTAATTTTATACACACCATGACCAATATAAAGGTGTTTCCCGAAAGCATTTTCTCTCCACCATTTTGACAATTCTGTATAAGAAACTTTGGCATGATTGCGGTCAAAATAAATCTGGGGGGCAATATAATCAATCCATCCCTTTTGCAACCAATTGCGGGTATCAGCGTACAAATTCCCGTAAGAGGTTTGTCCTGCTTGCGTGTGCGAACCATCGGGCGTTTGAAGGCTATAATTCTTCCAAACACCACATGGGCTAATCCCAAATTTTACGTAAGGCTTCGTTTTTTTAATGGCTTCACTGACTTGAAATATCAATAAATTGGTATTATTTCTCCGCCAATCTTCAATGTTTGTAAAACCATTATTATACTTTTTAAAAGTATCTGAATCCTTTAAAATCTGTCCTGTGACTTGATAGGGATAGAAATAGTCATCGAAATGGATTCCATCAACGTCATAATTTTTAACGACTTCAGTAACCACATTGGTGATATAATCTCGTACTGCTGGAATACCAAAATTTAATAATTTCTGATCATTGTATGTCAAAATCCATTCGGGTTTTCGGTTGCTAATATGGTCGGGGGTAACGCTTGTACCCTTCTTGAATGTAGCACGATTTAGGTTCAACCAAGCATGAAATTCTAAGTTACGGTCGTGAGCCTCCGTAATCATAAAACTCATTGGGTCATAAAAAGGATGTGGAAATTTGCCTTGTACACCCGTCAAAAACTCAGACCAAGGTTCAAGGCTTCGGGCATAATAAGCATCGCAAGCATCCCGCACCTGCACCATAACGGCATTGAGGTTCGAACGTTTGTGTTCGTCCAAAATTCGAATAAAATCTTGTTTTTGGAGTTCAGAATTATATTGACCTTTTTGTGGCCAATCAATATTATCAACGGTAGCGATCCAAGCCGCTCGAAACTCATATTTAGGGGAATTACTTAACTGACGGTGTTTCTGGGAGTGACAACTAAGGCAAGTAAATAATAGTATTAAGTAAGAATTTATAAGTTTTGATAGCATACTCAGAGAAGTAAAACAAAGCGACTATGCAAGTTAATAATTTATTCTTCAATCGAAAACATATATCCTACACCTTTCAATGTTTTGATGTAATATTCAGGAATTTTTTCACGTAATTTACGTATGTGTACGTCAACAGTACGTTCAACTACATATACATCAACGCCCCAAACTTTTTCTAATAATTCATCACGGTTAAAAACCTTGTTGGGGTGTTTTGCCAAAAATGATAACAATTCAAACTCTTTTTTGGGCATTACTAAATTCACGCCATTATTATTGACACTATAATTGGTTCGATTAATAATTAATTGACCAATTTCAATAATTGAATCACTCTCCATTTGTTGAGTATCACGACGCAATACTGCTTTAATCCGACTCACCAAAGCACGGGGTTTTATGGGCTTCACGATATAATCATCCGCTCCGACATCAAAAGCAGCAACTTCGGTATATTCTTCGGCACGAGCAGTAAGAAAAATTATATAAGTATCTTTAAAATCAGTGAGTTGACGTAGCTGTCTAGCCGTTTCAATACCATCTTGTCGAGGCATCATTACGTCCAAAAGAATCAAGTCGGGTTTAAACGTTTTAGCTACTTCAACCGCTTGAATGCCATCAGTTGCTGAAGCCGTTTCATAGCCTTCTTTTTTTAGATTATATTCCAAGAGTTCAATAATGTCTGGGTCATCATCAACCAATAAAATTTTCGGAGTGGGTAAAGCGTTGTTAGCCATATATAAGTTTATAATTACAGTACAAAGTTACCAATGTCAATGTTACGGAATTGTTAAATATAGGTGAAGGTCTGGTAGTATAAATCAAAAATGCCTCTATTTAATCAACAGAGGCATTTTTATTAAAACCTATATTAAGCTTAAACCCGTCATAATGGCAGGTTTCTCAATGTTCATCAATTCCAGAATCGTTGGAGCTATATCTCCTAATTTACCATTTTTTATTGCTTTCTTATCCTTATCAATCAAAATACAAGGTACAAGATTTAAACTGTGTTGCGTATTTGGTGAACCATCATCGTTAATCATATAATCCGCATTTCCATGGTCGGCGAGAACAATTACAGAATAATTACTACCGATAGCTGCTGTTACTACTTCTCCCAAAGATTCGTCAACCGCTTCACACGCTTGTATAACTGCATGAAAATCACCTGTATGACCTACCATGTCAGGATTGGCAAAGTTTAAACATACGAAATCTGCTTCCGAGTTTTTAAGGGCTGGTAACAAAGAATCTCTTACTTCATATACAGACATCTCTGGTTGTAAATCGTAGGTTGCCACTTTAGGAGAATTGGATAACAGACGACTTTCTCCTTCAAATAATTCGTTTCGTCCACCCGAAAAGAAGAACGTTACGTGTGGGAATTTCTCGGTTTCTGCAATTCTGATTTGCTTTTTACCCGCATTGGCAATGATTTCACCTAAGGTTGAAGGCAAATTACTATCATCAAAAATGACATTTAGATTCTTAAATGATTTGTTATAATTAGTCATTGTCAAATAACGAATATCTAATTTTTTCATGCCGTTCTCAGGAAAATCTTCCTGCGTCAATGCCTTCGTAATTTCCTGTGGACGGTCAGTTCTGTAGTTAAAACAAAGCACAACATCACCTTCTTGGATATTTCCAATTGGTTTGTCGTTTTTCGTAACAACAATAGGCTTAATAAATTCGTCTGTAATTCCCGCAGCATAAGATTCTTTCATCAAAGCCACAATACCTTCATCACAAACAGGCACGCCTTCGCCTTTCACCATTACGTCGTAAGCCTCCTCAATTCTTTCCCAACGATTATCCCTATCCATCGCATAATAACGACCCGTAACACTCGCAATTTTTCCAACAGAAGTTCTCAGAAATGATTGTAAATCACTAATAAATCCAGTTCCTGATTTTGGGTCGCAATCACGTCCATCCGTAAATGCGTGGATGAAAACTTTAGTTAAATCATTGTCTTTTAATACATTACAAAGAGCCTTTACGTGGTTAATATGTGCGTGTACTCCACCGTTAGATACTAAACCAATTAAATGAACAGGTTTATTATTTTCTTTTGCATACTTAATGGCAGCCACTAAAACGGGTTCGTGACGAAGCATATCTGTTTCGATAGATTCATTCAAACGCACCAAACTTTGGCGGACTGTACGTCCAGCACCCAAGTTCATGTGTCCGACCTCAGAATTGCCGAATTGCCCTACTGGTAGTCCCACTTCTGGACCAAAAGTCACGAGTGTACTATGGGGATAATTCGCAATTAAGGAATCATAAAAAGGCGTTTTGGCAGCAATTATTGCTGAACGGTCTTCATATCCTTTTTGGGCAATTCCCCAACCGTCTAAGATTATTAATACTACTTTTTTGCTCACTGTTTTTGCTTGATTAGTCTTAATGTGATTGCTTGAAATTCTTTTCTCCTGCCTCAATTCGAACCTTCAAATGGTTTTCTTTCGGTGGAATTGGGCAACTATATCCACTACTGAATGCACAGTAAGGATTATACGCTTTATTAAAATCTAAAATTACAACGTCTCCTTTAATATCTGTTGTTTCAAAGTCTAAATATCGCCCACCTCCATAAGTTTGTTTTCCACTCGTCGAGTCTTTGAAAGGGATAAAAAGATAATTTTTATATTTAGGAATCTTCATAAGCGATAAACTTTGATAAACATTTAATTGTAAGTTTTCGCCCTTTATTTTAAAACTCAAAATGCCATATTTGAAATATTCTTTTTGCTTTCCATCAACCGTTGGAATCTTGAATGTACTGTGGGAATTTGTCTTCGTAAAATTACATTTAACCCGAAAGGTAGAATCTGGTTCAAAGAAATCAAAATACTTCATATCCTCCGCCTTCACGGGGCTATTTGCTTCCTTTAAAAACTCATCTTTGTAACCCTGACGATGTTTTATTATACTTTCTAAATACGATTGAGCTTTTATATTGAAATTTACAAATATGGATAAGAAGATGAATATTTTGTTCATAGGGTTGATTTTAACTTACTTAGAATTAAGATTGGGTTAGCATATAATATTAGAGAGGACTTATCATTTTTAACTAATCTCTAAATCCCAACGCTTAATTTTATTTCTCTAAGGGTTGGTTGTCTTCATCCACAATTACAAAAATTTCTTCTTTTGGTTTTTTCATGAGATACTTTTCACGTGCAAATTTTTCGACTAATTTCTTATTTCCCATTACCTCAATCCGTTCTTTTTCAACTTCTTTTATTTTCTGAACGTAATATTTTTTTTCATCCTCCAAACGTCCTAATTCACGATACATTTTGATTTGAGTCCATACATCATTTACATCAAAAAATAACATCCAAGCCAATAAACCCGCAAAAGTGAACGTGTAAAAACGATATTTGTGTAAGAGAAGATTTTTCATAAGAAAAGGATTATTTAGGACAAATATAGTGGATTTATGTTATTTTGTCATGTTGAGCCTTGTGAAACATCTGATATGATGAGGGAATCTATTAACTTTATAAATGATTGGTGAAATTACCATAAAGACCACCAAAACCAATTAATAAATATGTCAAAAAAAGAAATACTCCTACTTTTTGCCGCCATTGGCTTTCTAATTATATGGATTTTAGACCTTCGTTCAGGCCTTCCTGCAGGACTCGAACCTACTTTTTGGAACAAGATTTTCTATCATTATTCATGGTTAATGTTTGCGGCAGGCTGTTTATTCTATTTTCAGTATTCAAAACAAATTCGCTTGAAAAAAGAAGAAGAATCAGAGAAAGATAAACCATCAGAGGAAACAAAAGATGATAAAAAAGCTCAAAGAAAAGCCTTAACCAAGGGAAAGAAGTAGGTTTTTTGTATATTTGAAAATATAATTATTGATATGGCTCAACAGCCTTTTCTTATGGACTCCCAACAAGTATTAAGTATTGTCATTGCCATCATCGCCTCCGCTTTCTTTTCGGGGGTTGAAATGGCTTTTGTTTCTGCCAATAAACTCTATTTTGAACTCCAAGCCAAGCAAGGAGTCATTACAGGGCAAATCATCTCGAAATACCTCAAAAACCCTTCAAAATTTATCGGAACCATGCTTATTGGAAATACCTTGTCGTTGGTGGCGTATGGTATTTTTATGGAAGGATTTTTACACCATGAAATTGAACATTATTTTCCGATATTAAATGGTTTAGTAGCGGGGTTAATTGCCTCTTTTATTGGAACAGTTATTATTTTAATGACTTCTGAATTTACGCCTAAAAGTATCTTTCTACTAAATCCAGACGGTTTTTTAGAAGTTTTAGCAATTCCCATTTTAATAATTTGTACAGTTATGTATCCGCTCGTATGGGCAATTGTGGGATTATCTAAGTGGTTTATTAACAATATTTTGCGTTTAGAATACTCCGAAGAACGTCCTGCCTTTGGACTGACGGATTTAAATAATTATCTCCAAAATCTTAATCGAAAAACCTCGACTGAAGAAGAAACTGAAGTTGATACAAAAATTTTTAATAATGCACTCGAATTTAAGCAAGTACGGGTGCGTGACTGTATGATTCCCAGAACGGACATTGTGGCGATGGATATTGAAGGTGGTATGGAGGAATTAAAGAGAACTTTTGTAGAAAGTGGACATTCGAGAGTTCTGGTTTATAAAGAAACAATGGAGGACGTTTTAGGATATTGTCATTCATTGTCGATGTTCAAAAAACCGAAAGAAATTCAAGGGATTTTAACGGCAATTCCGATTGTACCAGAAGCAATGCCTGCGAAGGATTTATTGTTTAAATTTTCTAAAGAACATAAATCCTTGGCTTTGGTGGTGGATGAGTTTGGAAGTACTGCAGGATTAGTTAGTATGGAGGATGTAATGGAGCAAATTTTTGGTGAAATTGAAGACGAACACGATGATAATGAAGACTTTATCGAAAAGCGATTAGAAGATAAATCATACTTACTATCAGGACGATTAGAAATTGATTATCTAAACGATAAATATGAATGGAACTTTCCAGAAGGCGATTATGGTACTTTGGGGGGTATGATTACAAACATTAATGAAGATATTCCAGAACTCAACGAAATTATTATTTATCAACCTTTTAACTTCCAAATCATAGAAATGACCGATGCGAGAATTGATTTAGTGAAAATGACAATTATTGGAGATATTGAGAAGAAATCGGAGAACTATTCAATGAAGCATTAATTTTTCAATGTGAGATTTTCGTTTTGGTTGCCCAATTTACAAACATTGAACCTCTAACATCAAGAACTAAAGAATTACTCTCATCAAAGTTTGAATTTTCATCTCTGTCTCAGACCATTCTTTTAAAGGAATTGAATCTTCCGTAATTCCACAACCTGCATACAAAGTCGCTTGATTTCCAATAATTTTCATTGTGCGGAGATTTACGAATAAATGACTTTCTTTCTGCACATTCACAGGACCCAGAAAGCCACTATAAAACGCTCGGTCGTGTAATTCTTGTTCAGCAATAATCCGAAGAGCGGGGACTTTTGGCATCCCACAAACGGCCGAAGTTGGGTGTAATAATTCAATCATTACTGTTCCTAATTGTGGAAAGTTAAGAGCCTGAGTGTCCACCATGTAGTCTGTTCGCAAGTGCATTAAATTTCCTGCTTGAACTGTTTTTGGACCACTTTCATAATATTCCCTCAAACGTATTTTCTTAAAACATTCAATAATATACCGACTCACAAATGCCTGTTCTTCAATTTCCTTGTGGGTCCACCGAATCTCATTAATGGATAATACACCCCCACTTTCCCCAATAGCAGATTGTGTACCTGCAAGCGACATCGTTCTGAATTTATCGTCTTTATCCATGCT
>JANXRS010000146.1 GCA_025356745.1 Arcicella sp. | reverse complement strand
CACGGATTTAAAAAATTTAATCCGTGTCTAATCCCTCAAACCCGTGTGCAATAGTTGATTGTTGCCAAAACCAAAAAAGGCTATCTCCACAACAGAAATAGCCTTTTTCAACAATATTAATAGCATAAATTAAGCCACAGTAGAACTCATTACTTCCGTTTGTTTACGGATAGATTCTAAGTGAACTAATTTGAATAATTCTTCAATAAATTCTGGATATAAACCCAATCCCGAAGCTTGTTTTGCACGGTCAGCGTGAACTTGTTTCCAACGGTCAAGTTGAAGAACGGCCACGTTATTATCACGCTTATATTCTCCTAATTTCTCAACGATTGACATACGAGCAGCCAAAACTTCCATTAACTCACGGTCGATATTATCAATTTTAGAACGCATCGCTGCCAATTCATCCGTAAAGTCAGCACCATAATTGGCTTGACGAACGTCTAATTCACGCAACATTTGTCCCAAAACTTCTGGTGTAACTTGCTGAGAAGCATCCGACCAAGCAGCGTCAGGGTCACGGTGCGTTTCAATAATCATTCCGTCATAATTCAAATCCAAGATTCTCTGCGACAATTCCATCAACAATGAACGCTTTCCTGCCATGTGCGACGGGTCACCAATCATCGGTAATTGAGGAAACAAACGTTTCATCTCCACGGCTAATTGCCACATCGGAGAATTACGATATTTTGTTTCTTGAGCATTTGAAAAACCACGGTGAATAGCCCCCAATTTTTTAATACCTGAGTTTTGAAGACGTTCAAACGCTCCAACCCAAAGGGCCAAATCTGGATTTACGGGGTTTTTAACTAACACAGGAACATCTACGCCTTTCAAAGCATCAGCCAAATCCTGAACGTTGAACGGATTTACAGTTGTTCTTGCACCAATCCACAACACATCAACGCCATATTTCAAGGCAAGTTCAACGTGTTCTGGTGTTGCTACTTCGATAGCCAAAGGTAGTCCTGTTTGTTTTTTTGCTTCCACAAGCCATTTCAAAGCGGGTTCTCCCATTCCTTCAAAACTTCCTGGGCGTGTACGGGGCTTCCATACACCTGCACGCATTATATGAGCGTAGCCTTCAGCTTTAATTCTGTTGGCAGTCTCCAACACTTGTTCTTCAGTTTCTGCTGAACATGGCCCAGCAATAATCAAAGGTTTGCCGTCAGTATTGATCCATTCCTGCATCGGCGTAATATCTAAATTAGCATTCATTTCAGTAAACTTTATTCGTGATTCTTTTAAAACAATTCTTCTAAACAAAATGTAAATTTAATGTAATGTTTCATCAAAATTTTATTGTTACTTTACAAAAAAATAACACTTAAATAATAGTTAAAAAGAAGTTATTTTTTCTTTTTAATTTTTTTTTTGGTGAAACGCATTTTTGTATTATTCTAATATGTTATCTTTGCACGCTTTTGTAAAATAAAGACAATACTCTAAATCTTACTAAATTGGTAATTAATTATTAAACTACTCTCAGTTTTAAAATATAAATAGATTATTAAGTCTGTAAAAATGTCAAAAATGCCAACCACCAAAACCTTCACAATGTCCCAGAAAGTTAGTTTTGAGGATACTTCTATTGCTTTTTCGTCAAAATCAAACTTGCAGTTAAAAAAGGTTTACTTGATATTTGCAAGTATGAATCAGAATTGGCTTGTAAAGTTAGGTACTTTTTTTATTAAACTATTTCTTTTTCTTCATTTTCCGATAAAAAAGTTGATTAAAATAACTGTATTTGAGCAGTTTTGCGGTGGAGAAAATCTGCAAGAATGCAATAAAACCATAGAAAATTTGGATAAAGCTCACATCGGCACAATTTTGGATTATTCCGTTGAAGGAGAAGATGATGAAAAAAGTTTTGATAAGACTGCCAATGAGATATTATTAACGATAGAAAAAGCGAATCAAAATTTAGCAATTCCTTTTGCCGTTTTTAAGGTTACAGGTATTGGTAGTGCAGAATTATTAGAGAAAGTTCAGAACCAAGAAAAATTATATGAAGAAGAGAAAGATGCTTTTCAACATTTACGGGAAAGAATTGAAATGTTGTGTGGAAGAGCGGCTATTTTAAATGTTAGAATTTTTGTAGATGGTGAAGAATCTTGGATCCAAGATACAATTGATAATTTGACTTATGAAATGATGGAAAAATATAACCACGAAAAATGCGTGGTTTATAATACCTTCCAGATGTATCGTAAGGATATGTTTCATAATTTAAGTGTGGCAACTGAACAGGCCCGTCAGAATCATTATCATTTAGGAGTAAAATTAGTGAGAGGAGCCTATATGGAAAGAGAACGTCAGAAAGCTCATGAAGACAATTATTGCGAACCTGTGCATGAAACAAAAGAGGGTACCGACCGAGATTTTAATGCTGCAATGGAATTTACCGTTGAAAATCGTGATGTAATTTCTGTATGTGTAGGTACGCACAACGAATATAGTTGCAAATATTTAGTTGAATTAATGAATAAGCATAGCATTGAGCCTACCGATAAACATTTTTACTTTGCTCAATTGTTGGGTATGTCTGATAATATTTCATTCAATCTTTCAAAAGCGGGTTATAATGTGGCAAAATATGTTCCTTATGGACCCGTTGATGCAGTAATGCCTTATTTGTTCCGTCGTGCGGAGGAAAATACTTCCGTTGCTGGGCAAGTAAGTCGTGAATTTGGGCTGATAAAAAGGGAAATAGTTAGGAGAAAAAGATTGATGTTTCAGAATGAATAAGATAAATTAAAATTCAAATATTAGAGGAAGCCACAAAATTAGCCTTTTGTGGCTTCTTTATTTTGTATCTTTACAGATGAATCCGTTCTCAATAAACAGTTATTAGTAAACAAAATCAAAAAATCATCAACATTTGTGTTTTAAGATATTTTATTAATAATAGTTTATTGAATAACTTATAACTATTAATTGAATATGTTTCGTTCTCCGTATAAATATTTTTGGCTTACATTTTTGTTAATTGCCATTGACCAGTCAATCAAATATACTATACATCGTTATTTGGTGTATGAAGGTAATGAGATTTCTGTATTTGGACATTGGTTTAAACTACACTATGTTTTAAACAGAGGCATGGCATTTGGTATGGAACTTTCTTTCATTCCAGGCGGCTATGGCAAAATTGTTTTGAGCCTGTTTAGACTTGTGGCCATGGTTGGAATTGGTATTTATTTGGTAAGATTAGCCAGTAAAAAGGCTCATGAAGGTCTTTTATGGAGTATTGCCGCCATCCTAGGAGGAGCCATTGGAAATGTAATTGATAGTACTTTCTACGGAAAATTATTAGGGAATCAACCTGTTGGTTCGCCAACACCTTGGTTCCACGGGCAAGTAATTGATATGTTTTTCTTTGACCCTTATCAAGGTTGGATTCCTGATTTGGTACCACTTTGGGGAGGTTCTTGGTATTCAACACCCATTTTTAATTTTGCGGATGCTTCTATTTTTTGTGGGGTTGTTTCAATTTTAATCTTTCAAAATAAGTTTTTTGACCAGCCCAAGAAAAAAGAAATTGCTAATAATCAAGACATTAAGAATTCTGAAACTGAAATTATAGAAGATGTTAGTCCAAAGAAAAATGAGTTATCAGAGGAATAAAAAAAGCCTTCATCGTTCAAAACGATGAAGGCTTTTTATGAGTTTTATTTTAAAAAATTGGTACTAATGGTATCCCAAACTTCCTTGCCGTCTCCCAATAAAGTCTGTTTTATCATATAAATTCCAAAACCTTTTACTTGTCCAATTTCAATTTTTGGAGGCATCGATAACTCCGTTGGATTCGTTAAAACATCAACCAAAACGGGACCATTATGTGCTAAAGCTTTTTCAATTGCCGTGGGTACATCTTCTGAATTTTCTATTCGAATACCCATGATTCCCATAGATTCAGCCATTTTTGCAAAATTAGGATTCTTTAAATCCGTTCCGAAAGGAGGCATTCCAATTACTTTCATTTCCAAAGCCACAAAACCAAGAGAGCTATTATTAAAAATAACTATTTTGACGGGTAAATTATATTGGTAAATGGTTAATAAATCACCCATCAACATGGCAAAACCTCCATCGCCCGAAAGAGAAATTACCTGTCTATCTGGAAAAGCAAATTTTGCTCCAATTGCCATTGGCATGGCTGCCGCCATCGAACCATGATTGAAAGAACCCATTAATCTTCTGCCCGCTTTCATCTCTAAATGTCGAGCTGCCCAAACAGTTGGCGTGCCAACATCTGCCGTAAAAATAGCATTTCGTTCAGCTTGATTACTAATGACTTTCATCAGATATTCAGGATGAATTAATTTTCCTGTTTCGCCCTCTGCTTTTGAGTCTAAATTCTTTTTATTATCCTTATACCTTTCTTGACATTCTTTCAAAAAATCATCATCTGTATTATTTTCTAATAAAGGCAATAGGGCATTAATGGTTTCATTTATATCGCCAATAAGCCCTAAATCAAGTTTACAGCGTCTTCCTAATCTTTCAGGTCGAATGTCAATTTGTATAATCTTAACATCATTAGGGTACCATTCTTTGTAGGGAAAATCCGTTCCGAGCATTAACAATAAATCACAATCCGTCAAAGCACGATTGCCCGAAGCAATGCCAATTAATCCAGTCATTCCCACGTCATAAGGATTGTCGTATTCAACGTGTTCTTTTCCTCGCAATGCATGAACGATGGGCGAAGCAATTTTTTCGGCTAATGAAATCAAAACATCATGTGCTTCTGCACAACCTGCTCCACAGAAAAGCGTTGTTTTCTTGGAATGATTAATAATATAAGCTAATTGTTGTAAATCCGTATCAGTTGGACGAATGATCGGTCGGTTTATAAATAAAGGATGTTCTTGCTCATCATTATCCAATTCTTGCATGGCAATATCTCCTGATAAACTGACAACAGCAACTCCTTTTAATGAAATAGCATTTTGAATGGCAATCTGCAGAATTCTTGGCATTTGAGGTGCTGATGCAATCGTTTCACAGTAATAACTACACTCTCTAAACAAGGATTCTGGGCGAGTTTCTTGGAAATATCCAGTTCCAACTTGCTCACTTGGAATTTGAGCAGCAATGGCTAAAACAGGGGAATTACTTCTATGAGCATCATATAATCCGTTTATTAGGTGCATATTTCCAGGTCCGCAACTGCCGACACACACAGCTAATTTACCTGTCAGTTGTGCTTCTGCGGAAGCAGCAAAGGCAGCGGCTTCTTCATGGCGATAATGAATCCACTGAATTTTATTTCTTTTACGAAGTTCATCTGTAATGCCATTGAGTGAATCTCCTACTAGCCCGTGGATACGTTCTACCCCAGCATTTTCTAAAATATCAACCAATTTTGCAGCGATTGTCTTTGCCATAATTTTGCAGGTTTAAGGTTTGTTATGCACAAAAAAAGACCACTAATGGCACAGAATTCAAGGATAATTTCCTATTAATCTGTACTATCAGTGGTCG
This sequence comes from Arcicella sp., assembly GCA_025356745.1. Taxonomy (GTDB): domain Bacteria; phylum Bacteroidota; class Bacteroidia; order Cytophagales; family Spirosomataceae; genus Arcicella. The sequence continues at coordinate 353 of JANXRS010000146.1, read as the reverse complement.
TATTATTATAGAAACGTTAAATCATCTCACAAATTTGCCTCCTTAAATTTTTAAAAGTATTATATAATTTTTAGAAAAGCTTACATGGTTTACACTCAAATGGTCAATTCTCTAAAAACCTCTTCCATCGTTTTACCTGTTTGTTTCATCTCATTAATTGGACAATCTTTTACGATTATTCCGTGATTTATGATGATTACTCTATCACAGATTGCTTCAACTTCTTGCAAAATATGGGTTGAGAAAATGACAGTTTTTTCTTTACCAATATTTCTAATTACGCCTCTAATTTCTGCTAATTGATTGGGGTCAAGTCCTGTGGTGGGTTCATCCAAAATCAAAACTTTAGGGTC
>JANXRS010000141.1 GCA_025356745.1 Arcicella sp. | reverse complement strand
ATTGGAAAGATTTATAGCTTTTTCCTGTGGAGCAATTTGCGTTTGAATGTATTTTAATTTCGCTTCAACATCGGGAGTGGACATCATTACCGTTGGCGAGGCTTCACCATTATACGGCACAATTCCTGATTCATTATTATTGTTAAAAAATGCTGAGAGTTGATAAAATTCCTTTTGGGCAATTGGGTCATATTTATGGTCGTGGCATCTGGCACATTCAACCGTTAAACCCAAAAATGCCTTCCCAAACATTCCCACTCTGTCCAGCACATATTCAGTACGATATTCTTCTTCAACTACGCCACCTTCTTGCGTTTGGGGATGATTTCGCAAGAAACACGTGGCTAATTTCTGTTCGTGCGTTGCAGTGGGTAGCAAGTCTCCAGCCAATTGATAAGTAACAAATTTATCGTATGGCATATTTGTATTGTAAGAATTAATCACCCAATCTCTCCACGGCGAAACATTCCGCATTCCATCATCTTGATAACCATGAGAATCTGCATAACGGGCTAAATCTAACCATTCAACACCAATTTTTTCTCCGTAATGAGGCGATTTCAGAAGCCTATCAACCACTTTTTCGTAGGCATTGGGCGATTTATCTTTCAAAAAAGCATCTAATTCTTGAACAGTTGGAGGTAACCCCGTAACATCCATCGAAACCCTACGTAGCAACGTTTCTTTATCGGCTTGGTTGGAATGTTTTATTTTTTTTTCTTCTAATTTCTGTAAAACGAAATTATCAATTGGATTTTTAACCCATTGATTTTCATTGACTTTTGGAATGTTAGGATTTTCAATTTTAGCAAAAGACCAATGTTCTTTATATTCAGCACCTTGTTGAATCCATTTAATGAGAAGAGCCTTTTCTTCATCTGTAAGTGAGAGATTAGATTTTGGCGTTGGCATCATTTCTTCTGGGTCATGCGAGAGAATTCTTTTCACCAATTCGCTTTTGTTAATGTTGCCAGAAACAATAGCATAATGACCAGTTTTAAGTTTTTCAGTCGCTCCATCGAAAGTTACTAACTGTAAACCCGCCTCGACTTTGGTTTTATCTGGTCCATGACATTTAAAACACCTATCCGACAGAATTGGCTTAATGTGCAGATTATAATCAACAGTTTTGGGTAATTTATCTTTAAAAACAGCCACTTCAACGGGAATTTCTTTACCTTCACAACTTGCCAAAATGGTGCTAAAAATAATAAACGAAATATGTATTAATCTTCTGATTTTCATAACTTTAAGGTATTTCAAAAATACATAAGTAAATATAATCTTGAAAAAGTGATAATTCAAGAGGTATTTAATTTAAGGTAATAAAATAGTATATTTATACGCACAGAGCATGGCAAGAAATTTTAGTTAATAATTTACACGAACTCTGTAATACTTCTTTCAAAGAAAACTGGTGAGTAAATCATAATCGTAAGACAGTAAAAAATATTATTTTCTCTTTCCGATAAAATATTTTTACTTATTATTTTATAATATATAATTATTCTTATAAATACAAAAATTAAGACCTTGATTGATAGATAATTACAAAAATATTTTTTGCATATTTGCAGTAAATTAAAAATTAGCATTCAATCTTTAAGTATGAAATACTTATCTTAAACAATTAACAACTATGTCAATTAGCAAAACGTATTCTAAAAGTAAACCCGTTTGTAAAGTAACCTTTGAAGTATCTGCGGATACAGTAAACGGTGCAAAATCAGTTAGTTTAGTAGGAGATTTCAACGAATGGAATCCAACGGCATTGAAAAAACAAAAAGATGGTGCTTTCAAAGCATCAGTTGAATTGGAAAAAGGAAAAGAATTTGCGTTTCGTTATTTAGTAGATAACGAAAATTGGATTAATGATGACGCAGCCGATAAATACATCCCAAGTGGAGTATCGTTTGAAGATAATTCGGTAGTAGTTCTTTAATGGTTATTAGGTATCAGTTAATAGTAAAGTTCATACATCCTTAATTATTTAATAGTTTGTGATTCATCGAATTTACTGTTTTTCCATTTCGATATAAACAAAAGACCCCCAAAATTTGGAGGTCTTTTGTTTATAATGGAATTTCATTAAATTAATCCTACTATTAGAGTTTGTTTTGGAATTATAGAAATTAGGTAAAAAGTGAGAATCGGCCTATCTTGTTATCGACCAAAATAACAAAGATAATGCAGACAAGTTTTTCCGACTTCACCGATTCTCAGTGGCAATTTATAGATAAAATTAT